>NZ_JAKEVN010000010.1:0-68066 GCF_022398505.1 Pseudoalteromonas sp. Isolate3
TTTATATCCAATTATAATGTATTTTTATTCTCATCGTCCATGCGTTATTTGCAATTAAATGCAAAATAATTGAATAAATACTCTGTTTAGGTGTTAGCTATCGGAATAAGGGCAGTTCGTACAACCATTACTACAGCAATGGCCGCGTTTTAAAAAGAACCAGCGGCTAAATACCATGTAATTGTTTTGCATAGTGTAATCGAGGTTTTCTATTAAGTTACCCTGAGTAAAATAAGGCTTAGCAAAGGCAAGCTGCTGTTCAAGAGGTTGTTGGTAAAGTTCTGATAAAAATGAATTTATCTTTTTTATAGTACAGTCTCGGCATAAACATTCTGTTGCGGTCTCATCGAGTGGTAAAATGTTGGGTAGCTCATTACACCAACAGGCATTAATATTGTCGGCTTGGCAGTTAAGGGTTGCTTTGCATCGTGAGCATGTAAGGGTTGTCATTAATTAAAAGGTGCTTTGAGATTGAAAAGGTAAGCATAGCAAATGGATAAATTAGACGCATTAGGAGAGTTTGCTCGTTTTGGTGATAATCGATTTGAGGCAATTTCAGTTATTACAAGCACTCCTGACATCCAAGATGATGTGTATATTCTAACGCAAGAAGTGTTCTGTCAGGTTCTACAGCGTGTTATTAACGGCGAAATAGATATTGATGAATTAGAACTTTGGGCGAACGTACTAGAGTCACGACAAGACATAGATGAAAGTGCCGTAGAAGGGGCTATTTACGCTTTAAGCAATAACGAGCAAATGGGTGAATTGAGTAAAAGTACGCTAAAGAAGCTATTAGATGTGATGAAATAGCTTCTTTTAGCCCTAAGCTTATTTAGCTTAAGGCATTCGCTTGTTGCTATTTATGGTAGCTTAAACAGGTTTCAACTTCGTTTTTCGAACCTAAGATCACCGCCACACGTTGGTGAATTGCATCAGGTTGAATATCCATGATGCGCTCAGTACCAGTAGAGGCTATACCGCCAGCTTGTTCGATTAACATTGCCATTGGGTTTGCTTCGTATAATAAACGTAATTTGTTAGGTTTATTTGGATCTTTCGTGTCGGTTGGGTAAGTAAAAATACCACCACGACATAATACACGGTGCACATCACCCACCATTGCAGCAATCCAGCGCATGTTGAAGTTACGACCACGCGGGCCTGTGTCACCAGCAATTAAGTCATTGATGTAATTTTGCATCGCTGGCTGCCAATGACGTTGGTTTGAAGCATTGATAGCAAATTCGCTAGTATCTTCAGGTACTTTTGCAAAGTCTTCTGTTAATAAGAAGGTACCGTGAGTTTTATCTAAGGTGAAAAAGCGTGTACCCTTGCCTGTTGTTAATGCTAGCACCGTTGATGGGCCATATAACACGTAACCTGCCGCTACTTGGTTTTTACCCGGTTGCATAAAGATACTTGGGTCGGCCGGATCTGCACCTTCAGGCGCCGCCATAATTGAGAAAATCGTACCAACGAGTGAGTTGATATCTGTATTTGATGAACCATCAAGTGGGTCGAATGCAACAATGTAGTTGGCATTAGGGTTACCCGCAACGGTGAAGTCTTCTTCTTCAGAGGCAATGGCTTTTACGTAGCCCGATTCTAATAAAATATCTTTTAAAAGTTGGTTAGTTAGAACGTCGAGTTTTTTCTGTGTTTCACCCTGAATGTTTTCGTCTAGGGTTGAGCCTAATACGCCAGATAGGGCGCCTTGACCAACACGAAATGAAATCTCTTTACATGCCGCAAGTACCGTTCTGATCAATGAGATCAGTTCACGAGGGCAACCATCTTCTAACAATACCGGTGGGAGTCTACGCATTCTATTTTCCTGATAACGTTGTAGCCAGACATTTTTAGTGTGAGAGAGAATGTCTTAGCAAGCGCTGAATTTCGTCTTAAATAGCTGATTTTTCTTGGCGGTACTTTATACTGCTTAATACCTATACAGTATTTAAAACGCGAATAACAAAGATAAGATTATGCAAAAAATACCATTACTACGATATCTGCTCTTAGCTGTGCTACTTACTATGATAACTCAAGCACACGCAGCAATTAAGTCTATAAATGATTTTACTGAAAAAATGACTCATTTTTCAGGCTATTTTTCATTTTACTACGATACAGAAAACGGCAAATTGTATCTTGAGGTGGATAAACTCGAGCAGCAATTTTTATTACAACAAAGCTTACCTTATGGTGTCGGTTCAAACGATATTGGCTTAGATCGCGGTCAGCTAGGTGATACTCACTTAGTTCAGTTTGAACGTTTTGGCGATAAGGTGATGTTAAGAGCCATTAATACTTATTACCGTGCTAACACTAATAACCTTGCGGAACAACAAAGTATTAAAGAGGCATTTGCATCAAGTATCTTAGCAGGGTTTAGTGTTGTTGCTCAGTCAGAAACCGCCGTATTAGTGGATTACACACCTTATTTATTAAGCGATGTTCATGGTGTGAGCCGTCGTTTATCGGCAACTGGCCAGGGAAGTTTTAACTTAGATAGCAACCGCAGTGCGGTTTATTTAGCACGCTCAAAAGCATTTGAAAAAAATACTGAATTAGAAGCAGTACTTACTTTTCAAGGTAATAAGCCTGGTAAGTATGTTCGCCAAGTGAGTGCAGACCCTTACGCGCTAACGGTGCATATGCATCATTCATTAATTGAACTGCCTGATGATAACTACACCCCGCGTAAGTTCCACCCTCAAGCAGGTTTCTGGAGCATTGAGCACAAAGATTATGCGGCAGCGCTGGGTGAGTCTATGTATGTGCGTTACATCCCTCGCCATCGTCTAGCGAAAAAAGATCCAAGCCTACCAATCAGCGAACCCGTTGAGCCGATAGTTTATTATTTAGATCCGGGCGTACCTGAGCCAGTTAAATCAGCATTACTTGATGGTGCTAAATGGTGGAATGATGCATTTAACGCAGCAGGCTACAAGAATGCTTTTATAGTTAAAGTGCTACCAGATGATGCCGACCCTATGGATGTACGCTACAACGTGATCCAATGGGTGCACCGTGCAACGCGTGGTTGGTCGTATGGTAGCTCTGTGATTGACCCGCGGACAGGCGAAATTATAAAAGGCCATGTGACTCTGGGTTCATTACGTGTTCGTCAAGACATCTTAATTGCAGAAGCATTAGCTGCACCTTATTTTGAAGGGAATGAAGTGGCTAAGCGCTTACAAGCAATGGCACTTGATCGTATTCGTCAGTTAAGTGCTCATGAAGTGGGGCATACTTTAGGTATTTCTCATAACTTTGCAGCCTCAGTGGCAGATAGAGCCTCTGTGATGGATTATCCACACCCGCTACTTAGCTTTAATGAACAAGGTAAGTTAGATGTTAGCCGAGGCTATGCTTCTGGTATGGGCGTTTGGGATACCCAAGTTGTTAAATACGGTTATAGCGATTTCACAAATCAAGATGAAGCACAGCAATTGGCCGCAATTTTAGCTGAGAATAAAAACAAAGGGCTGGAGTTTATCTCAGACAGTGATGCCCGCGCTCAAGGTGGTGCTCATCCAACAGGGCATTTATGGGATAATGGTCGTTCACCAAGTGATGAGCTAATGCGAGTACTTGATGTTCGTAAGCAAGCGCTGACTAACTTTGGTATAGAAAACATCAAAACAGGCACTGCTTTGTCGCAATTAGAAGAAATGCTGGTGCCGCTTTATCTATTCCATCGCTATCAAGTTGAAGCTGCTGTTAAGCTAATTGCTGGCGTGAATTACGAATACGAAGTGCGTGATGGCTCACAACCTAAAGGGGCACAGGTTGTTGCAAAGCAAACACAACAAGCTGCAGTGGATGCTATGCTTGCGACATTAAAAGCTGAGAACCTTGTTTTACCTGAGTCGGTATTAGCGCTTATTCCACCAAAAGCCTATGGTGAATCAAAATCACGGGAGAGCATTGTTGGTCGTACAGGACTAACGCTTGATGCGATGGCACTGCCAGAGGTTGCAGCTGCACATAGTTTGAGCCTACTTTTTAATAGCCAACGCATTAATCGTTTAGCGCAGCAACAAGCACGAAGTGATGCATTTTATGGTTTAGATGCACTATTAGCACAAACTTATCAGCAAATTTTCGAACAACAGGTTGCTTCAGGGATGGCTGGTAAAATTAGCCAACGTGTGCAGCTTTTAACAGCGAAACAATTTGCTGACTTAGTTGCAAGCAATGAAGTGGCACCCGAAGTACAAGCTCAATTGCGTTATTACTTAGCTAAACTCGCAAAGAGTTACCAGCAAGAATCAATGCTAGGCAGTGCATCCGTTGGGAACAGTGCATTTAAGCAATATTTAAGTGAGCAAATCAGTCTCTTTTTAGAAAGCGGTGAATGGCCTGCAAACTTTAAAGTGTTGCCAATGCCACCGGGCTCACCAATTTAATCCATTTTTACTTCAAAGCGCCTAGGGCGTGTTGACCTTTGTGGATTAAAATTTGTTCACTCTAGGGGCGATTTAATCGCGGCGCGAGATTTGTAACCTAGTGGGCTAAGTAAAAATCGAGCAACAAAGAGTTAATCGCCCCTAGGAAGAACCCGAAGGGCAGCGCGTGTTTGGCATTGATGCTGCGTTATCACCTACTTATGTGGAACAACCACACTACATAGGTTCTGCCTTGCCTAAATACCAAACACACTGCTGCAAAATTAATCACAAAAGGTCAACACGCCCTAGCATAGCTAGGCGTTTTACTTGCATAAAATTGGATATTTGCTAATCTAGCGGCCTTCCTTTTTTGTCTTTTTGAGGTGTATATGGCGTTCTTTTCTCGCTCGTTGTTAGCAGCGGCCATTACATTCTCTAGCTTTTCCAGCTACGCAACCTTAGAAAAAAAACAATGTGATGTAGAGCTAAGCCATGGCTTAATCATTACCGATGATGTCATTCGTATTGTTGATAAGGGTCAAACTCGCGTGCAAATTAACAACGATAACCAATTGTTTATACGAGGTTATTGGGTTGATTTAAGTCCCGAAGAAAGCAAAGTCGTTGAGCAGTTCAGCCGAGGGATCAGACAAACCGTCCCTGAACTTGTTGACCTGGCAACAGATGGTGTAAACCTTGGCTTAAGTGCCATCGAGCAAGTTGTTGAGGGCATGTCAGACAAAGAGCCTGAAGTGCTAAAAACTCAGCTGCAATATGTTGAACGTGCATTAATGGATAAATTTAAGCGTGGTGATGACTTTTTCTTTATTGCCCCGCAGTCGCTGTCGAAAATCGATGATTTTTTTACCAAAGAAATCAGCCAAAAAATTCACTCTGCAGTTCACGGTTCACTTGGCGCTATTTTAGTCTCGCTAGGGGATGCTTTTAAGTCGCGCGAAGGTAATATCGAAGACCGTATCAATGATATGGGGCAGCGTATGGATATCATCTCAAAAGAAATTGATAAGTCACTGCAAAAGAAAGCAGAGCAGTTAGAGATGAAGGCATCTGAGTACTGTGAGTGTTTGAACTCGTTAGATGTCACTGAATCACGCTTACAACAAATGGTGCCTGGTATGGCCGATTTTGATTTGGTACAAATAAAGTCTTAGTGCAAATTTTATAACAAGAAAGCCCAGCAGTTGCTGGGCTTTCTCGTTTTAAGTTAGCGAAGGTTAGCTGAATTTAGCGGTTTCAGTTTCTAAATCGTTAGTAAGGCCTTTGATCAAATCGGTTGCTGTATGAGCCTGATTAGATACATCAGCCGTTTGTGAAGCCGTGTCTGAGATAGTTACGATGCGTTTGGCTGTGTCTTCACCGGCATCTAGTTGCTCTTTTGCAGCAATAGCTATCTGATGGCTCATTTGTGCTATGGCGCTGAGTGAGCTTGCTACCCGTTTTAGCTCGTCATTCGCTTTTTTCGACTTTTCAACGGTTTGTTCGCTGGTTGTCATACTTAGGGACACTGATGATTTGGCATCTTGGGTTGCTGCTTGCAGTTTGCCAATCATATTACGAATTTCTTCTGTGCTGGTTTGCGTGCGCTGGGCAAGTCCGCGCACTTCATCAGCAACTACAGCAAAGCCTCGCCCTTGCTCACCAGCACGGGCGGCTTCTATCGCAGCATTAAGCGCAAGCAAGTTGGTTTGCTCGGCAATACCTTGAATAACACTGAGTACATTTGCGATGTTATTTACCTCATCATCGAGTACTTGAATATTATTACCAGCGCTGTCAATTTGCTGCTCTAAAAGCGCGATGGTGTCAGCAGCCTCGCTGGTTAAGTGACTTGCACTTTGACCTTGCTGCTCAGCTTCTTGCACTGAGTAGGCTGCTTGTTCGGCATGTTCAACAACCGTTTGCGCTGAGGCTGTTAACTCGGTAATTGCTGAAGCAACCATTTGAGTTTCTTCATTAAGGCTACGAGTCAGTTTATCGAGTTCAACAGAGCGAGATTCGTTATCGACACTTTGATTCTTTAAGCTATCTGTAACGCCTTTAATGCCGCCAACAACGCCACGTAAACCTTGCTGCATGTAATGCATGGCAGCAATAATGCTCTCTGGAGGAGCATCTTGGCGAATATGTGAGTTTAAGTTGCCGCGAGAGACGTTTTTAACAATACCAATTACTTCATCAATTTCGCCGCCTAAGGCATTAGTCAGCGATGAACCAAAGCGAGCAATAGCAAAAGTCAGCGCAATGGCAATAAGCATGGAAAGGCCCAGCAACCACTTAGCGGTATTCCAATAACGTTCATCAACTTCTTTAGCGCTAATGCCAGTACCAACATACCAGCCAAACAGCGGTGTTTTTTGTACTACAGAGGTTAAATCTACCGTTTCACCATCACGCACTGAATCCCAATGATAGGTGATAATTTTATTGGTTGTGTTACCCACTAAATTTTCGACCATACGGCCGATGCTGTTGCCACTGGCGTCTTTAAAATCATTAAAGCTGGTGCCATGCAGCTCAGGGTCGTGTGGGGTAGCGACAAAATTTAAGTTGTTGTCGACGACGTACACATATTCTGAGTCGTGGTATTTATTTTCGCGCAGCACCTGAATAGCAAGTTTCTTTGCTTGTGCTTCTTTGAGTTGGTTGTTTTTAACCATCAACTCAAATTGCTCAACAATATTGGTAGTGCTTTTCATGAGCTGGTTGATACGCGCGATGTTGTCGCTTTCGCTAGCATGGCGTAAAGACTGTAAGCCAAGTAAAGCTATCGCAGATAACGCAATAAACATAGCGATAGCAAATAAGGTGATTTTTGTTTTTAAAGCTAGTCCTGATAACACAGTCAGCCTCCTTTATTATTTCCCCTGTTAACTTTTACCACGTTTGTCTGGTTTTATTAAGGAAAAATGACAGCGTTATCATGACTTTTGCTCAAGTACCTATTTAGAGCTTGAGTTCGGCTTCTGTAAGAGCACGATATTCACCGCTTGCAAGGCTTTCATCGAGGGTGATATCCGCTATTTTTTCACGATGTAATTCAACAACTTTATTGCCTACAGCGGCAAGCATTCGTTTAACTTGATGGTATTTACCTTCGCAAATTGAAAGGCGTAAGCTGTAGCTTGCAAGTTTTTCAACAATAGCAGGGCGAGTTAGCTCTTTTTCGTTGTGCAATTGTACCCCTTGCTCTAACGCTGCAATCGCTTCTTCATCAATAGGCTCTTGAGTTTCAACTAAATAAGTTTTGAACTTGTTATGCTTTGGGGCTGTAATTTTGTGTGACCAGTCGCCGTCATTAGTAATGATCACTAAACCTGTAGTATCGATATCTAACCGACCTGCAACATGAAAGTCGCTCATGTTTGGTTCATCAAGTAAATCGAATACAGTCGGGTGAAGGTCATCTTTATTAGCACACACATAGCCCGCTGGCTTATTAAGCATGTAGTAGCGCTTGCCTAAAAAGACCAGCGGCTCGCCTTGCCAGCGAATATCATCATCTTGTGTTACAGACAAATCGAATGAGGTGATCACCTCACCATTAACAGTGGCGTATTTGCGTTTAATACCTGCTCTGGTCTTGCTGCGAGGTAACTCGGCAATATGGCTGATAAATTTATCTAAACGGCATGGAAATTTCATTGGGATCACATTTTTAGTCGGCTACAATGGCGGCGAGTATAGCGGATACTAGTTACCTATGACAGTACAGCAAGGACAAATATTACAGTATTACCAAGCGCAAATAGCCAAAGGTGATTTGCAAGAAGACCGTGCCCAGCGCACAGCGATTAATGCTCTTGATAATCTAGCCACAGAACTGGCTGCGCCAAGACATTGGTGGCAAAGCGCAAAGCCAATAAAAGGGGTCTATTTATATGGCCCAGTAGGACGTGGTAAATCCATGTTGATGGACGTGTTTTTCAAGTTGGTCAATATTGAAGCTAAGCAGCGTTTGCACTTTCATCATTTTATGAAGCAAGTGCATGAGCGCCTAACCCAGCTGCAAGGGCAAAAAAATCCTCTAAAGGTGATTGCTAAAGAGTGGGCAGAGCACATTCGCTTGATTTGTTTCGATGAGTTTTTTGTCTCTGATATTGGTGATGCTATGATCTTGGGTGGTTTATTCAAAGCCCTGTTTGAGCAGCAAGTCGTGTTAGTCGCGACCTCAAACTGCCAACCTGAGCAGTTATATCGCAACGGTTTACAGCGAGCACGATTTTTACCCACTATCGATTTATTAAATGAGCATTGTCATGTTTTAAGTGTTGAAGGCGATACAGATCATCGCTTTCGCTTTGGCAAACAAACCGAACATTATTTTATTAATAACAAAGATGCCCTAACAGAGCGCTTTTTAAAACAAGAGCAAGCAGTGCAAAGGCAAACAATGATAGAGGTTTGCCATCGTAAGCTTAGTTGTGTAATGCAAGCTCAAGACGCCATTATGTTTGATTTTATGACGCTTTGCTCAGGACCCAGAAGCACGGCGGATTATATTTATTTGGCAGAGCAGTTTCTGCGCGTTTATTTAGTCAATGTGCCAGTAATGGGGCGCGGGGCAACGGGCAAGCAAATTGTGCATGGCATTGAAGATAGTTATCAGCGAGAAAAGCAAGATTTACAAGAACACTTTTTAGATGATGAAGCTCGGCGCTTTATTGCTTTGGTTGATGAGTTTTATGATCGCAGCCGATTACTGGTGATTTCGGCCGAGGTGGGTATTAGCGATTTATATCAAGGGCAAAAACTGGCATTTGAATATGCGCGAACTGAATCTCGATTAGTTGAGATGCAAAGCTGGAAAAGATAAAAGGCGCAATAAAAATGCGCCTTTGATTTCAGCCTAGCTGGGGATCTTCATATGAAACGGTTAAAAGCTATATTGAGCACCTACATACACGTAGCGACCTGCACCACCGCCGTATGCGCTATAGTAGTTACCACGGCCATATGGATAAAAGTCACCTTTATTATCAAACACGTTATTCACACCACCGAATACGCGCAGTTGGCTCTGTTTACCAAGTGATAGAGTGTAAGACGCTGAAAGGCTGTGTTTTAAGAACGAACCATAATCTTGGTAGGCAAGTTTTTCTGGGTTACTGATACAGGTATCTTCACCAGTCTCACAGCGGGCATCGTTTTCGGCAATATACTCTTGGTAATCTTCTTCAAGACTTTGGCTTGCTTTAAATGAGCCTAAGTAATTTGTACGCCAGCGAATACGTAAGTTATCGTTACGCCATGTAAGTGACATTGATGCTTTATCTTTGCTGCTGCCGTAACCTGCGTAATGGCTAGTTACTAAGCTGCCATCAAGGCCTTCATAAGTTTGCGAATTTTCGATTACATGGTTGTAATCTAGTTTAAACGACAACTGACCTAGGTTATCTAAGTCTAGTTTGTACTGTGCAACCACATCGTAACCACGTGCAGTTAGCTCATCGAGGTTATATTGACGCTGTAGAATTTTGATAATGTTACCTTCGCTATTACGGGTAATGTCATTACAAAATACGTTGTCTTCACCCCATGCAGCTTCTGAGTTGTAGCACTCACGCATGATGTTTTCATTACTGATCTGCGAAATCGCATCAACAATGGCAATATCGTAGTAATCAACGGCAAGATTAAAGTTTTCTATAAAGGCAGGAGCCACTGTCACACCAAATGTATAAGTATCAGCGGTTTCTTCTTTTAGATTTTCGTTACCAGCCCCTGGAGAATAGCTGTTGTTCTCATCGCTGAATTCAAAGTTTGGATCAGCAGCAAGTTGTGTTGCTAAAGTTGGCTCTTTACGGCAGTTATCGTGACCTGGTTTAGTTGATGTTGCTGTTAAACCGTCACAAATATCATCATAGCTGTCGTAATCGCCACGTGCTGGTGACATAAGTTCAGTGATCGTTGGTGCACGTTGAGCGCGAGCGTAGTTTGCTCTAAATGCATAGCCTTCGATTGGTTCCCAAAATACACCTAGCTTGTAGCTGGCAACGGTGTTGACGTTTTCCATGCTGTAGTTAGCTAAACGTAATGAAGTTTCTGCACTTAAATTTTTTGCTAAAGGAGCATCTTTTAACAGCGGGATCGCAAGTTCTGCAAAAGCTTCATAGACTTCAACTTCGCCATAAAAATTTGGTACATAGTTGAAGGTAATACCACCAGCTTTCATGTCGTCGCTGGTTGATAGGTCTTGGCTATCTTTACGATATTCGCCACCAAATACAGCGGATACAGAGCCTGCTGGTAATTCAAATAAATCACCCGCTACGTAGCCGACCACGCCATATTGTTTTATTTCGGTATCAATAATAGGGTTGGTGCGGATCCAAGCGGCCATCTCTTCGGTGATAGAGCCTTCACCAAATAAGTTAATTGGCACACAGCCTTCAGCGCGAGCTGCTTCATCAATACATTGAATGGTGCCATCTGCTAACTGTTCAGCTTGCAAGGCTTGATTAAGTTTTACGGTATTTAATTCATTACTGCGGATTTGGTGCTGGGTAAAACGACCATAACTTGCTGATAGATCCCAGTCCCACTCGTCGTTAAATAACGTGCCTTGAAGACCTGCCCAACTACGAATAGTTTTACGGGTATTATCTGTGCTGATATTACCGACTTCGCTAAAGCGGCGATCCCAATAAATGCGATCTTTATATGGGTTGGCATCGAGAATTTCTTGCGGCACATATGGGTTGTCGATTGGGATATAGCCCGGTGCTACATCTGCAAGAGGCTCGCCAGTGGTAGGGTCATAACGCGGTACATAGGCACCTTCGTATTCATCTTCAGGCGACTTATTGTTAAACGAGCCACTTTCACTGTATTGAACTTGTGCGTAAAACATCACATCGTCAGTTAAGTCATAATCAATTTTAACTGCTGCAGATACGTTATCGCTTGGTACATCAAGCATCACGTATTGATTTGAATTCACACCGTAAATTTCTTCGTTGCCTTTCCAGTCATCACGTAGGGTTTGACCGTCATACCAAAACTGAGTGTCGTTGTTATTATTTTCTAAGAACACACCGCCCGGAATACCATCGCTTTTGCTAACCCAATCAGCTTGTGTGATGTCACGCATACATTGATCGCCATCTGCTGTTTGCATTACATTACACATGCGATCTGGGTCGTAATCGTAACTATCTTCAATTTGTGCGCGTTTACGATCGTAAAAAGTCATACCGAAATCACGGTCCCAGTTGGCACTGAAATAGGCGTAACCGCGATCTTCAGCAAATGAGGTGCCGTAGTTTAAATCAAGGGTAAATTCTTTACCGCCGCCATCGGTGGTTTCACCTGTATTCGCTTTAAAGTCAAAGCCTTCTTTTTTTGATTGGGTGATAATATTTACCACACCCGCTACAGCATCGGCACCATAGGTTGCAGATGCACCGCCACTGATTATTTCAACACGCTCAACCATGCCGCTCGGAATGGTATTTAAGCTTACATAGTTGCCGCTGTAGCTATTTGAAACAACACGGCGACCATCAATCAGTGTTAGTGTACGATTAGCACCTAAATCTCGTAGTTGTACTGTAGATAACCCTGTTGCTGATACACTTGATTGGCTGGTGGTGTTACCTATGCTCTCACTAAGAGCAGGCATATTATCAACAAGAATATCTGATAAGTTGGTTAAACCTGTATCGGCAATGGCTTCACGGTCCATTGTGACCAGTGGTGTTGGAATTGAAAAACTATCGCGTTTAATACGTGAACCTGTTACAACAATTTTTTCAGGTTCTTCAGTTTGTTCATTAGCTGCTGGAGTGGTGTTGGCAGGGCGGGCAATCTCAGCCTCATTGGCAAATGCATGCTGGCTAAAACCACTGGCAACAGCAAGTGCAATAGCACAAGGTTTGGTTAGTAGATTTCTCACAGGCGTTCCTAGTTGTTTTATTTTTAGTTTTTAGAACCAGAGTGATGCTCTTTTTAAGGGCAGTTAAAATTTACAGTGAGCAACACTCTGGTTGGTCGGTATTGACGTAAAAATTTTTATAGGAATGTGAACTTAACTACAATCTTAGGTGGCTCGTTTATGTCTCTATTTTACATCTATTGAATATCTATTTATTTAAAATCAGTGGCTTAAGAAGTGGTCATTGTTAACTGTTTTGCAACGTTAAAGCTGGTGAAAGAACCACTTTTACGATAAATTGATAGGGCTTTATACTGCTGTACTTCTAAAATGGGGTTTTATTTAGAGTAAATGGAAACATCTAATCGCGTTTATCTGCTGGGCTCATGTATTGTTAACCCACTCGAAAATAAACTGATCTGCAATGGTAGTGAACAACTTTTGCAGCCTAAGTTTATTGAGTTGTTAGCCTGCTTAGTGGCGCGTTACCCCGAACCAATCACGCGTGAAGAGCTCATCAATCATGTATGGGAAGGCAATTTTTATGTCGGTGAAAAAGCCTTAACGAATGCTATTTGGCATTTACGAAAAGCATTTAAAGAGCTCGACCCAGAACAAACTTACATAGAGACATTACGAAAAACTGGCTATCGCGTTTTGTTAAAGCCTCAGCCAATAGATACAGCTGATAAAGATAAACCTGGTCCCTTAAGTATCACTGCTGCGCAGATTCGCCAGCTGTTCGTAGCTTTATGTGTAATTAGCCTAGCAGTGATGTATTGGCTGTTTTCTTCGCCTTCAGAACAAACAAATTCAAGCTTTGTGCTACCGCTCAATAGCATCGAAAGTGTTACGGCAAGCCCTGGTCGTGAGATTTACCCTTCAATTTCAGATGATCAGCATTATTTAGTGTATTCGTGGCGTCAGCTTGGTAAACCAAATAACCTATATTTACGCGATTTACATTTTCCTGAGCATCCTGCTAAGCAATTAACAGACTCACCCTATACTGAAGGCCGCTCTGTGTTTAGCCCAGATGCAAACACGTTGTACTATTACCGAATGGCGTCAGATGTCTGTGAAATTGTAAAGCTGTCTTTGGTTAATGCTACCAGTGTTGTATTAGGGGAGTGCAGTAATAAATATGCCCCAGATCTTGATATCAGTAGTGATGGTAAAACCTTGGCTTACATTGCTGATCACACCAGTAAGTCAGGTGATTATGTAACTCGTATTAAGCTGCTCGATTTACAGGCAAAACAAACAAGTGAAACGGTTATTCCTTGCAATAATGACTGCGAAACTGTGTATGAGTCGGTATCGTTTTCGCCAAGTGCTCAGCGAGTTGTGGTTACTCGTACTGTTAAAAACAACCAAAAAGCGCTGTTTTTAATTGATGTAAAGACAGGGCAAAGCCAACGCTTAACTCATGACTTTGTTGATATTCATGGTGTGGATTGGCATCCATCTAAAGAGCAATTGGCGTTTAGCGCAGTTGAAGGCGGCAAACGTTATGGCTATTTTTACGATATTAATGATCAAACCCTAATTAACACGCAAATCGCTGGTATGAGCTCGCCTAATTACAGTAGCGATGGCAGTGTTTATTATCATCAATGGGATTTAGATAAAGTGATCACGCGTTTGAAAATAGACGAGCAAGTAGCCAGCTCACCGTTTTCTATGCTGTCGACCAACTTTAGTTCGCTATTTCCTGAATATAATCAGCAGCAAGATAAACTGCTGTATGTGTCGAATGAATCGGGCAGTTCGCAGCTTTGGATTGTAAACCCCGATAGCAGCTCGCGAAAGCAACTTACCCATTTTGCACATAACACGGGGGAAATTCGTGACCCAACTTGGTCAGCTGATGGGCGCTATATTTTGTTTTCTTTGTACGACAATGGCAGTACCCGCTTATACTTTTATGATTTCAAAGTAGAGCAAAGCCAACAAATCAAGCTGCCATTTAGTCATGCAGTTAAACCCAAGTTTAGCGCTGATAGCCAGCATATTTTAGTCTCTGATGGTGACTACCTATACCGTTATGACTTAACAGCAAAAAGCCTAGGCAAAGCCGTTGATGTACCAGCGCAGTTCGGCGTTGAAACACAAGCGGGTGATATTTTATTTACTAATTCACGCCATGCTATTTGGATTAAACACCATGAGACGGGTGTTGAAGAAATGCTTGTGAATGATATTAAATTGGCGCGCAATTATGCATGGTTGCTGGTGGCAAAAAATGCTTACCATGATGGGCGTATTTATTATTATAAAGAACGCTTAGGTGATTACCGCATAAGCTACTATGACTTAGCGAGTAAGCAGCACCATGATTTAATTGCTTTACCTGAGCGAGCTTATAGCCGCTCATCGGGTCTGACCTACATACCCAATGAGCGTTGGTTGGTTTACACCGCATACCTATCGCCAGAGACAGAAATCAAGCGCTTACCTGCAGCCTATTTACCTAAGTGAGTTAACACTTACGATAGATATCAGCATCCATATCGTAAATATTAACGCTTAAACTATACGAGCGGCGGCAGTATGTTTTTAAGCAACTTAGCAATTGCTCACTGAGCATTTGCTTTTGCTCTATGGTTCTGCCTGCCATGATTGATGCGCCGATGTGAATAAAGCCATCTTTGCCTTCACCTAATTCGTAATGCTGATAAGCAATTGCACGAGTCTTTATGGTCGAAAGCTCAAATAAGCCAGAGTCAAAAACGGCTTGGTGAACTTTTTCAACTAACACTTGTGGCAGAATTGGCAAGTCTTCTGAGTGTTCTATAACAATGTGCGGCATAGGGTTTTCCTTAAAAGCGGTAACTAAAACCGATGTTTGTCTGAAATTGGTTTAACACATCACCATCAAAGTGCCATAGACATTGATTGTCTTCTGATGTTGGCAATGTGCACGATACATTGCTTGCATTATTTACAATAGTTGCCAGCCAGCGAGTTTCAACATAAACCCGAGCTTGTTCAGTAAATAAATAATCAGCGCCAGCATAAAGGCCCGAGGTAAAAAATGTATCAGAATCGGCAAAGTCAGTGCTGACGTAGTTTGCGCCAATTTGGGCGCCAACAAAACCAACCACACGGTCAGCCAATGGCACTTCTACGGCACTTTGAAATAGCAGATATTGCATCTCGACTTGCTTGTTGGTTTGGTCTTTCATATCAAGTTCGGTTGCTGAATAAAAGAACCCGTAACGAGCATTATCAATGGTTCTATCAAGACTGACAGTAAAATGGCTGTCATCCTCAAGCTCAATTTTAAGGTTTTCTTCGGTTTGCACCGAGTTAGTAAAGTTTTTGCCAAAACCAGCGCTAATAGAGTAGCCAGCATGAGCTGTACTACTTAAGAACATGAAACACAGTAAACCAAACGATTTTTTCATTGTTTAGATGCTCGTTGTTGAAGATATTTTGAGATAGTATTGAAACATAGCAAGCAAATCGTTGTAAACGGACAACTATCGCTTTTTAATAAGGAACACTAGGATGAAGTTACTAAAATTAGCTGCTTTGACTGCGCCACTAGTTTTGTTGAGCGGTTGCTCGGATGATGCTGCTTCGGTAAGTTTAGGGTTATTCACTACCAAAGATATTAAAGTGGTATCACAACAAGATCCGCTGATCAGCGGTGTTACTTGCCACATTAGTCATATTGAAGCGAATCTTGATTTTGCTGATCCATCCGATATGTCTATTGCCTGTCGTCAAACAGGGCCGATTACGGCTGAACAATTACAGCAAATTGACCGCAGTAAATCGGGTGAAGTGGTATTTAAGTCATCGAAAAGTATTTTGTTTAAATCGTTAAAAGTGCGTCGAATTTATGATGCACCTACACGCACTCTTTTGTATTTGTCTTATTCAACCAAAGAGTCAAGTGGCAGCCATCATCACGCTTTATCTACCGTGCCCCTTTACAACACGGATGCATGGCAATGGGCACAAACACAAGAGTAATTTATGTTAGCGTTATTTAAATCAGCCCCGTTAATTGATGAGCAAGAGCAGCAATGGTTAATTGATACCTTTTTATGGGCGGTTGAGCATTTTGATAGTGATTATTTTTTAAAGCATACCCAAGTTATTTTACCCAACGGACAATTTTTTCCAGATAGGGTGTCGAGCGTCAGTGAAATGGCTGAAAAGGTATTTAGTCGAGTTGTTGATTATGCGGGTATGAAGGCGTGGCCAATTAACTTAGTTGCGCCATCAGGGCTGACTCCTCAGGTGTTTCCGCACTTTGAGTTCCAAGACAATTTACGCGGTAGCGAGGCAAGTTTAATCGTACCGGCAAATCACCCGGTGAATATCTCGTTTAACCCAAACCAAATAAATCAACCACAAGATTTAGTCGCAAGTTTTGCAGGAACCTTAGCCACTATTTTGATTCACCATGTGGGTGTATTACCTCCTGGCGGTAAAGAGTACTTACCACAAGCAAGTGATGCGTTAGCATGCTATTTAGGTTTTGGGGTAATGATGAGCAATACGGTATATCAATTTAAAGGTGGCTGTGGCTGCGGTTATAACCCCTATGCCAATCGCCAAGCGGCGCTGACTGAACCACAGACTCTGTTTATGCATGCGCTGGTTACGCACTTTAAAGGGGACAGTCAGTCGAAAAAGTTTTTAAAGCCCCATTTACGCAGCCAATATAAAAAAGCGCAAAAGCAAATTAACGCTTTGATTAGTAATAGTGCAAATCCTTTGCTGTTGGCTCTAGATGAACAAGCCGTAGGATAATTTTTCGTGCAGTATTTAGATGAGTTTTTATTGATTGCTATTGCTCATTTTTTTGCAGTGGCAAGTCCAGGCCCTGACTTTGCGATCGTACTAAAACAAAGTATTCAACAAGGTCGTAAAAATGCGCTCTGGACAAGTGCCGGTGTGGGTGCGGCTATTCTGTTACATATTGCTTATTGTGTATTAGGTGTGGCGTTAATATTATCGCAGTCACCAAGCTTATTTATGGCTTTAAAATACGTTGCAGGGGCCTATCTGGCTTACTTAGGTGTACAAGCCTTACGCAGTGCAAAACCCAACGATAGTAAGCAGCAAACTCTTGCACCTGCTGAGCCTGAATCTGTGTATAAAGCATTTCGACGCGGCTTTTTTACTAATGCCCTTAATCCCAAAGCAACGCTGTTTTTTATGTCGCTGTTTACTCTTGTGATTAGTCCTGAAACACCCGTTTTAGTGCAAGCTGGATATGGTGTATATATGGCAATGGCAACTTGGTTGTGGTTTTCATTTTTATCATTGGTGTTATCAAAAACATCGGTGAGAGCATTTTTCTTAAAAAGCGGATATTGGTTTGATAGAGGCATTGGGGTGATCTTAATTGCCTTAGCTATTCGCGTTGTTGTGTGAGGTGAGTATGGCGCTGTATAACTTTTCATTTGGTTCAAATATGTCATCGAGTCGATTGCTGGCAAGGCTACCTGGAGCAAAACGGGTGGGCACAGCCATTTTAAAGGGTTATGAGCTGACTTTTGATATGGTGAGTACCGATGGTTCTGCAAAATGCAGCGTGCGTAAAACAGGGCAAGCAGATACCTTGGTATATGGCGTTGTTTATCAGCTTAACGAAGCGGAAAAGTCGATTCTTGATGATATCGAAGGGCCACGTTATGACTGTGTAGATATCACCGTTGAGCTAATTGATGGCGAGCAACTCGCTGCGCATTGTTATATTGCTAACACCCTTGATGAGTCTTTACTTCCATTCGACTGGTATCTTCAGCATGTTCATCGCGGAGCGCTTGAAGCAGGTGTACCAAATCATTACAGTGAAGCAATACTCGCAAGACAAAGTTGCGATGATCCAGATAAAACCCGAGCAGCGAAAGAGTTCGCTATTCACAACAATAAAAATCACCAAGGGATATTATGAAACTCCGTAAATTAGCCGTTGCAGCGGCATTGTTATCAAGCTGTTCGTTTTACAGCTATGCTGATATTGATACTAAGAAAATCGAAAAAGTGATCGAAACGTCGATGGCACGTTTTGATGTACCGGGTATGGCTGTGGCGATTGTTGAAAATGATAAAGTCGTGTTAGCAAAAGGTTTTGGTGTATCTCACCTTGATACCGGTAAAAAAGTAAATAAAGACACATTATTCGGTATAGCCTCAAACACCAAAGCATTTACCGCAGCAGCGTTAGCTAAATTGATTGATGAAGGCAAGCTAAGCTGGGATGACAAAGTTATTGATCATCTACCTGAGTTTCGCTTGTATGACCCTTATGTTACGCGTGAAATGACCATTCGCGATTTATTAAGCCACCGTAGCGGTTTGGGTTTAGGGCAAGGTGATTTAATGATTTGGCCAGATACCGACAAATCGATTGATGAGATCATCGCAGGCCTAAAATATTTGAAACCGGCAAGTAGTTTTCGCAGTAAATACGCGTATAACAACCTAATGTTTGTGACAGCAGGTGAGGTGGTTGCGCGTGTCTCTGGCATGAGCTGGAATGATTATATTGAGAAAAATATTCTTGAGCCTCTCGATATGAAAAACTCGCGAGCTGGTTTTTCACGTATCCCTAGTAGTAATAAAAACTGGGCTACGGGTCATATCCCAATGGATGGGCAACTACATCCATTTTTTGTTAACTACCTTGAAGACTTCCGTGGTGCAGGTGCGATTGCATCAAGCGTGAGTGATATGAGCCAATGGCTACGCACGCAGCTTGCACATGGCAAAATGCCAAATGGCGATCAGTTATTCACTGAAAAGCAGCAGCAACAAATGTGGCATCCACATACTACGTCAATGGCCTCAAAAAGAGCTTATGAAGCTTACCATCAGCAATTTAGAGGCTATGGTTTAGGCTGGAGTATTGAAGACTTCCACGGCATTAAAAAGTTAGGCCATGGTGGTGGTATCTTAGGTATGGTGTCTCAAGTGACATTATTACCAGAGAAAAACCTCGGTATTGTGATTCTTAGTAACCAGCAAGCATTTAGTGCGTTATCTGCAGTAACTTATGAAGTGTTAGAAGATGCATTAGATCTTGAAGATAAAGACTGGGTTGAAGATCTTGCGAAAAAGCATTTTGAAGGTAAAAAAGAAGCTTACGCAAATGCAAAACCAGAAACACCGGCCGATTATCAACCGAAACTACCAAACATCAACTACACAGGTACACTGCATGATAACTGGTATGGTGATGTGGTCATCGAAGAGTTAAATGGTCAGCTACGTATTGATTTTACTCATACAAAGCGCTTAAAAGGTCAACTAGAGCATTACACTGGCAATACCTTTATTGTTAAGTGGGATGAAAAGTTACTTGAAGCGGATGCTTACATAGAGTTTCAAATGAGCCCAGAAAACAGAGTGAGTGGTGCGAAAATGCGCGCTGTATCAACGGCGGTCACTGACTTTAGTTTTGACTTTAGAAATTTAGATTTACGCGCTAAAAAGTAAACCAAAGTCGCAAAGCCACCATTCGGTGGCTTTGTTATACTGGGGGAAAATAATCCAAGGAGCGTATTATGAGAACGGCAGTTATCTCACATCCATTTTGTCGTAAACATAAAATGATTGAGGATCACCCAGAATGTCCCGCGCGTTTAGATGTGATCACCGACCGTTTGCTAGCAAGCGGTGTTGATATTGCAATTACTCATTTACAAGCTCCAAAAGCTAGCCGCGACGATTTTTTACGTGCTCATGATGAGTCTTTGGTCAGCCATGTAGAACAAACAATTCCTAATGACGGGCTTGCTGAATTAGACGGCGATACCTGGCTGTGTCCAGACTCAATGAAAGCGATTGAGCGCGCCGTTGGCGCCGGGTTATTAGCCGTTGATGAGATCCTTGCTGATAAGCTAGATGCAGCTTTTTGCTCGGTTAGACCGCCGGGCCATCATGCAAACCGCAGCTCCTCTGCAGGGTTTTGCGTTTTTAATAATCTAGCCATTGCCGTGAAATATGCGCAAAGCAAAGGTGTAAAACGCATCGCTATTTTAGACTTCGATGTTCACCATGGAAACGGCACTCAAGATATCTTTTTAGAAGATGATAATGTGTTGTTTTGCTCTTTGTTTCAACACCCATTTTATCCTAATACTGCGGTTGAAAATAACGCGACTTTAGTGAACTCACCGCTGCCAATTGCCAGTGATGGTAATGACTTGAAAGCTGTGTACCTTGAGCAATGGCTGCCAAAACTCAATGAATTTAAGCCTGAACTATTGTTTATTAGTGCTGGGTTTGATGCTCACCTTGAAGATGACATGGCAAGCCTGAAGTTTGTTGAAGATGATTACGCATGGCTCACTACACAACTAGCTGAGTTTTGCCAACAGCAAGATTGTAAAGGGATTGTCTCTTACCTCGAGGGGGGTTATGCCTTATCAGCCCTTGGTCGAAGTGCTGTGGCGCATATTAAAGCGCTGGTGGATGCACCTTAATCTGCCAGCATAGCAAAGGCTTGCGATGGTCTAAGCCGAGAAACCTTACTTAAACAGCACACTCCTTCTTGTGCTAGATGCTCAGTCACTTTAGTCGCAAGCTCAGCGTCAGTTAAGGCTTTAACGCTCTCACCCTGCAAATTAACATACTGCCCTGTAGCTAAAAGCATAATAACTGCGAGTTGCTGCTCCTCACTCAAACCATAAACAAAGCTTTCAATATCGGCTTCATCTTCTACTAATGCTAATTCATTAGCTGAAAAAATAATCTTAGGAAATGATGAGTGCATTTATTGTCCTGTGTCAAAGTTGCCAATATTGAAATGATTATAATTGTCAATTCATGCAAGAACTAGGAAAGTCGACTTATGAATCAACCAAGACGACATCAAAAGGTCAGTGATGTCTTTTCGCATAAATTGGTATCATGTCCTGCGCATACGCCTTTGGTCGATGCGGTAAGGTTGATGCATGTTCACAATGTAACGGCTATTTTTATCCAACATGAACAGTCCGTGGTTGGGATTTGGACTGAAGCTGATTGTTTGAAAATTGATATCAGCAGCCCAGCTTACAAGAATCTTGCCATTCATGAGGTGATGTCAGCACCTGTTATTACGGTGCCTAACCAATGTTCAGTCAGTGATGCAACGCTGCGTTTTCAACAACATGGTATTCGCCATTTATTAGTAATGGATAGTGAGAACCAACCTGCTGGTATGCTGAACCTTTCTGATATCGTTCATAACCAAGGTCTGGACCACTACCTACAGTTTAGGCCTATTCATGAGCAATACCGCACCGACCTTGAGGTCGTTGATGCGCAGACACCGATTGAAGAGGTTGTGCAGCTGATGCGAACTGGCAGGCTTGATAGTGTGCTGGTTTATAACCGAGAGCTTGAAGTACACGGTATTATTACTCAGCGCGACATTGTTGAATTGATAATCCAAACTGAGTGGCTAAATCCCTGTTGGCAGTATGCCAGTTATCCGTTAATTGAAATTGATTGTGAAAGTAGTTTATTTGATGCTTATCGCACTATGACAGAGCATAATGTTCGCCATTTGGTGGTCAAAGATGATGAGATCTGTGGGGTGATTTCATTTGCTGATTTGATCACAGAGATTGAATCGGCTTATTGTTGCGAGCTTGAGCGTGCTATTGAGCAGCGTGATCTTGCTTTGCAAAAGTCACAACGTAACCTATTTCTTGCAAATAAAATTATTGATGCCTCACTTGATGGCATCATGTTAACTCGCAAAGACGGCACCATTATTCAAGTTAACCCAGCTTTTACTGAGCTGACAGGTTTTGCTGAACATGAAGTAATAGGTAAGCGGCCAAATATTCTAAGCTCAACAAAACATAGTCGTTCTTTTTATCAAAAAATGTGGCATGCCATTGAATATGAAGGGGTGTGGCAAGGGGAGATCTGTAATTGTAAGAAAGGCGGCGAAGAGTTTGTTGAGTGGCTAACCATCATTCAAATTAAAGACCCTAACTTTGATGAGGTGCTGTATGCAGCTATTTTTAGCGATATTACTGAGCGTAAACGTGCTGAAGAAAAAATTGCCCAGCTTGCCTATTACGATGAATTGACCGGCCTGCCAAATCGGCGCTTATTTCATGACAGGCTCTCCATTGCACTAAGCACCGCCAAGCGTAACCATGATCTTTTAGCTGTAATGTTTATTGACTTAGATCGCTTTAAAGAGGTCAACGACAGCTTAGGACATGACGCAGGTGATAATTTGCTTGAACAAGTTGCTGAACGAATTTTATCAATCTTACCTGAAGGGGATACCCTAGCACGCTTAGGTGGTGATGAATTTGTTTTACTATGCGAAGTAAATCGTGTTGAAACGTTATTAAACTTTGCAGAACAAGTATTACAGCAAGTGAGTATGCCGCTTGCTATTAACGAGCATGTAGTTGCAATTACAGCCTCTATTGGCGCAGCAGTTTATCCAGATGATGGCGTAGATAGCGCCACATTACTTAAGCATGCTGATATTGCTATGTACCGCGCCAAAGAAGTCGGTCGTAATTCATTTCAATTATTTAAACCAGCTATGAATGCGCGCTCTTTAGAACGTCTGGCAATGATGAGCCGTTTGCAAAATGCCATTGAATGTGACGAATTTGAGCTTTATTTCCAACCGAAGCAAGAGTTAAACTCGGGTAAAATTTTAGGTGTTGAAGCGCTTTTGCGTTGGCATGAGCCGAATCTTGGCGTGATCTCACCGGCTAAATTTATCCCCCTTGCTGAAGAGCTTGGTCTAATTGTAAAACTCGATTTATGGGTAATCGAGCAGGCTTGTAAAGAGTTAGAAAAGTGGCAGCAACAAGGGATTGAAGCAGGGCGCTTAGCAATTAATATATCGGCGAATCACTTACGTCAGGGGCAATTAGCATCGAATGTTGAGCGTTTACTTGAGCGTTATGATGTTGACCCACACAAGCTTGAAGTTGAGCTGACGGAAAGCTGTTTTATAAGCCACTTTAGTGAGGCCAAGCAAGAGTTGTTGGCGCTGAAAAAACTAGGTGTGCATATTACTTTGGATGACTTTGGTACGGGGTATTCGGCTTTAAGTTATTTAACAAAACTGCCTATTGATACGTTAAAAATAGATGCCAGCTTTATAGCAAAAGTACCTGATGAATATGGTAATAGTGAAATAGTAACGGCGATTATTAGTCTTGCGAAAAGTTTAAGTATTCATGTTGTCGCCGAAGGGGTTGAGAAGGTAGAGCAGTTAAATTACTTACGTTCACTTAACTGCGATATCATTCAAGGCTATTATTTTTGCCGTCCCGTAGCGAAACAGCAATGGTATGACTTTTACCTTAATACAGAAAAAAGCGATTAATTAAGGCTTATCTCATAAGAAGTAAACTTACGAATATTAATTACGCCAGTATCAAAAATTAGGTACTGGCCTTTAATGCCTTTTAAAATCCCCGATACTTCTGGTGCTTTATCAAAATTGAAAGAGCTGATTTTGCTTGGGTATTCACTCACAGGGTAGTCTAGCTCAACCACATCTTCATCGAGCTTTTCAATTGCCGTTGAGCCAAACAGTTCAGCAAGTTCACTCAGCTTAGCATCAATTTGTGGGATCAGCTCACTGGCAGCGGCTTTTAAATCAATTGCTTCAGATTGGCCTTTTAGCATGTTTCGCCAATTGGTTTTATCAGCAATAAACTTGGCTAAGGCAACCTCAACTAAACCAGATTGAAGGCGGGTTTGTACTTTGAAGATAGGTAAAGCTTGCGTCGCACCTTGGTCAATCCAGCGTGTAGGAATTTGAGTATGGCGTGTAATACCTACTTTTAGGCCTGAGGTGTTTGCTAAATACACGTAATGCGGGATCATGCAGTTTTCTTCACCCCACTGCGGCTCACGACAGGTACCTTTATCAAAGTGGCACGTTTCAGGCTTCATGATACACATGTCACAACTAGCCAGTTTGCGCATACACACGAAACAGTGGCCTTGAGAGTAGCTTTTCTTGGTTTTTTTACCGCAGTTACAGCAAAAAATATTGCCAGTAAAAGTGAGTGTTAGCGGTTTACCAATATAGTCATTTAACGAAACTAGCTCATCACCAATAGGTAATTGATATTCGACAGGAGAGGTAAGTGTCGACTTTAATTTTCTGATCGTACCTTGCATCTTTACATGGCCCCTAAAGATGTTAAAAAGAGCAGTGTAACACGCCCTATTTAAATTGTGAGGCAATAAAGCTTAGATACTCATTAATCGGCAGTGCTTTGCTGTAATAATAGCCTTGGCCTTGATCAGCCCCCATTTTGATCAGCATTTTCTCTGTAGCTTGGTTTTCAACACCTTCGATGGTGATATTCATATCAAGGTTATGGGCCATATCAATGGCGGTTTTTACAACCACTTGATTAGTTGTGTTATCCACTAAATCCAGAATAAAGCACTTATCTACTTTTATAGTGCTAAATGAATAATTCACCAAGTAGTTCAACGAAGAGTAGCCAGTACCAAAGTCATCGAGTACTACCTTACTCCCGAGTTTATTGAGCTCGCTGATAAAGCTGACCATTTCATCATGGTTTTTAATAAGCGCAAACTCGGTTAATTCAAACTTTAACTGATCCGCGGTAATACCATGTTTTAAGATAGTGTTTTCGACTTTTTCGACGAGTTTAGGGATAGCGAGATTTTTCGCACTTAAATTAACGCTAATAGTATGCTCGCGGTAACCTTGTCGATTAAGCTGTGCAGCAGCAAGGCAAGCCTGATCAATTACCCATAAGCTTAGTTCATTGATTAAACCTGTTCGTTCAGCCAATAAAATCAGTTGCTCAATATCGAGATACTTACCAGCTGTAGGCCAGCGTAATAGCGCCTCAGCACCACAGATAGCGCCGCTGTGTAAATTGATAATTGGCTGTAAGTAAATGGCTAATGTATTGCTTCGTATTGCTTGCTGTAATTCTGCAGCAAGGCTGACATCCATATCAATATGTGGTGCGTTAAAGTCAATATTTTGTTGTTTTTGTGATAAACCCAAGTAGCCACGCTGCAGCCAAATATCAAAGCCATCATCACTAACCGGCTCGGTAATGCTAAAGCGATAGTAAAGCTGTAGGTCTAAGTCTGCCACTTTATATTGTTTAGGGAGCTGTTTACAAAGGTTGTTAAGCTCTTGATAAAGCTCTACTTGAGATTGAATTTTGGTAGAAATAAAGGCGAGTATACCATTCCCTAAATCAGCTACTTTTGGGCTATTATCTAAAGCCGACTCTAAATTAATAAATTGTCTCTTTTTATTGATTTGATGCTCTAGGGATTGAGCAACTGTGATAATTATTTGGCTACTCTGACTTGGCTTAAGGATGCTCATTAGGGCATTAAATTGCTCTATTTTCACTAAACAAAGATTAGCGAGCCTGTGCTCTGAAGTGATCGCCATATAGGCTTGTTTGAGCATAGCTTGATTGAGTAACTCTGTTTGTTGAGTATGAGTTGCATGATACAGCGCTTTTTCACGTTGATACCGGACTCGATCAGCCAGCGCCATTGCCATGAGCACAATTTCACACAGAATAGCGATTAAAAAAATATGTCTAACTGCAAAGCTATACTGAATAAATCCAGTAAGCTCTAAAGGTTGAATTGCAGCGCCTACTATCAGTGGCACCCAAGACATTACATAAAACTTTGCCCATCTAAAGCCACTCACTAACTTTTTGTATATCATGCAAATACATAAAATATAAAGCGGTACCATGATGGCAAAAAAGATTTTTGAAGAATGATATTCCAGCATGAAAAAACTGATCAGGCTGAGACTGAAGAGCAGGGCTAAAAAGCTAATACTGAGTTTATAAAGGCGGCAATTGTCTTTATGGTAGCGTAAGAACATAGTGCAAAATGCTACAGTGAAAAAGGCTATTGCATAGTTACTGAAGACCACTTGCTCATTAAAAAACATTTGCCATGACAAAGGCCATAGATAAAAACCAAAACCAAGCACTGAGCCCATAAGTAGCAATGCTGAGATTATATAACCTATGTAAATAAGGTAGACACGGTCACGAATCCCTAAAAATAATACCAAGTTATAGAGTGCAGCCATTATCAGCACGCCAATAAAGATCCCCCAAATACCCGACTGTGAACGAAGTAAATCTTGGAACTCTTTTTCACCATAAATATTGATAGGTGTCTTACTAATACCAACAGTATCTATCTTAATAATGAGGGTTGTTTGCTCGTTGCCCTGCATTGTTAAAATGCTGTGCGGTGTGCTGTATTGGAACAAACTGAGCCCAGCTACTTTATCTCCTAGCTCGGTTGTATCTATAAGCAGCCCCTTATCATCAACATGATAGACAGTGAGGTAATCAACCATTGGGTTGTCAAAGTGAATAGACAGCTCTACTGGCTTTGTTTGACGGTTTTCTAAATCAAGCTTTAGCCAATAATCTTGCTCGGCTAAATCCCACTCAATATCTTTAAAAGGGCGTTGCTTTAGCTTTTCTGGTTCTGCTAAAAACTGCTCCAGAGTTAGTGATTTACTGTAGTCGATTCGATACGCCGTTTTACTGTAAATAGGCGCCGTTTTGTCAATGGTATAGCGGGTAGGGCTGGCTAAATGAGCCGCTAGGGTGGCAATGATAAAAAACAAAATTGTTAAAATAAGAAATGAAACAAAGTTATATTTCAGTGCTTTATTATTCAAAATTAGTTCTTTATCTAGGTAAATATTCTTATTAGTGTAGCATTAAAAAAGCGCAGATAAACTGCGCTTTATTAGAATTAGACTGGTTTGACCTTAATTCTGTTCGCGAGCAATTGCACGGTAAGCGATATCTGTACGATATTCCATGCCTTCCCAGCTGATTTCATCAACTAGTTTATAAGCTCGTTGTTGCGCTTCAGTAACTGTGTTGCCAAGCGCTGTAGCACAAAGCACACGACCGCCAGCCGTAACAACATTTTCGCCGTCTTGCTTAGTGCCTGCGTGGAATACTTTTTCACCTTCAGGATAAGTAACTTGTAAGCCGTTGATAGTGTCACCTTTCGGGTAGCTATCTGGGTAGCCTTTTGCTGCTAGTACAATACCTACAGCTGCGCGCGGATCGAACTCGATATCGGTTTTATCAAGTTCTTCACGGTTAGCCGCTTCGATAAGCTCAACAAGGTCAGACTTAAGACGAAGCATCATAGGTTGTGTTTCTGGATCGCCAAAACGACAGTTGTATTCAATCACTTTTGGAGTGCCATCAGCGGTGATCATTAAACCAGCGTATAAGAAGCCAGTGTAAGGGTGGCCTTCTTTTGCCATGCCTTCAACTGTCGGGTTGATCACTTCGTTCATAATGCGCTGGTGAATTTCATCTGTAACCACTGGTGCAGGTGAGTATGCACCCATGCCGCCAGTGTTTGGACCTTGGTCACCATTGTAAGCACGTTTGTGGTCTTGGCTAGTTGCAAATGGCAACACGTTTTTGCCATCAACCATCACGATGAAAGATGCTTCTTCGCCTTCTAAGAACTCTTCGATAACCACACGGCTACCAGCTTCACCAAAGCTGTTGCCTGCAAGCATATCGCGAATAGCTTCTTCAGCTTCAAGTTCAGTCATCGCAACGATAACGCCTTTACCCGCTGCTAAGCCATCAGCTTTAACAACAATTGGCGCACCTTTTTCTTTTAGGTATGCAAGCGCAGGTTCGATTTGTTCAAATGTTTGATAATCCGCTGTTGGAATGTCGTGACGTGCTAAGAAGTCTTTAGTGAACGACTTAGAGCCTTCTAATTGTGCAGCACCAGCTGTTGGGCCGAAGATAGCCAAACCGTTTTCACGGAATGTATCAACCACACCTAAAACAAGAGGTACTTCAGGGCCAACAATGGTTAACTCAACGTTGTTTTCTTTAGCAAAAGTAACTAAACCTGCTAAGTCTTCAACATTAATAGCAACGTTTTCAAGTTTTGGCTCAAGTGCAGTACCCGCGTTACCTGGAGCGACGAAAACGGTGTTTACTTTAGTATTTTGTGCAGCCTTAAACGCAAGAGCGTGTTCGCGGCCGCCACTGCCGATGACAAGTACATTCATGGCGTATAATCCTATTTATAGCGGTTTTTTAAACTTCAGCGTCATACGGTCACTTTCACCAATCGCTTTATATTTAGCAGCGTCTTTTTCGTCAAGTGCTAAACGTGGTGGTAGTGTCCATACCCCTTTAGGGTGATCAGCTGTATCAAGAGGGTTTGCATTAATGTCACTGCTTGCCACCAGTTCAAAGCCAGCTTGTTTTGCAATTTCAATTACATAGCTTTGTTTCATATAACCTGATGATTTCTGATCTTCATCGCTGCGCGATTCAGGAAGGCGGTGCTCAACTACACCTAAAGTGCCGCCTGGTTTAAGTGCTTTATAAAATGCTTTAAATGCACTTAACGCGCCTTCTTTATCTTTACCCATGTACCAGTTGTGGACATTTCTGAATGTTAAGACAAGATCAGCGCTATCCGCTGGTGCAATATCAAGATGTGTCACTGGCGCAAATTCAGTCAGTTTAACTTCACTGAAGCGCGCGTCATCGCTCATCTTTTTCTTGAAACCAGCTAATGAACGTTGGTAATAACCCACTTCAGAATCTGCTGGGAAATGTGCCGCGTAGTAAACACCATGACCTTTTACGGCTGGTGCAAGGATTTCGCTATACCATCCACCGCCTGGAGCAATTTCAACAACTGTCATGTTTGGCTTAAAGCCAAAGAACTCAAGTGTTTCAACTGGATGGCGATATTTATCACGTGCGCTATTTTTAGCATCACGTTCGCTTGATTGCACAGCATTTGTAAGCGCTGATTCATGGGCGTGGCTTAGTGCCTGTGCTGATGTTAGCGCAAGGCTGGCAACGAGTAACGATTTTACGGCAAATTTCATCATCTGTTCCTTCATTATATGGGTAATTATTATTATTAATCAGAATACGTGAATTTGTGGCAAACAAAAAGGGTTAAGCTATTTGCTTAACCCTTTATGTGATTAGTGGCGGAAATGGCGCATACCTGTAAATACCATTGCCATACCAGCTTCGTCAGCTGCAGCGATAACTTCTTCATCGCGCATTGAACCACCTGGTTGGATAACAGCAGTGATGCCAGCCTCTGCAGCTGCATCAATACCGTCACGGAATGGGAAGAATGCATCAGATGCCATAACAGAACCTTTTACTTCAAGGTTTTCGTCAGCTGCTTTGATACCTGCAATTTTCGCTGAGTAAACACGGCTCATTTGGCCTGCGCCTACACCGATAGTCATACCGTCACGAGCATATACAATCGCGTTAGACTTAACGAATTTAGCTACTTTCCAGCAGAATAATAGATCTTTTAATTCTTGCTCAGTTGGTTGACGCTTAGATACAACTTTAAGGTCGCCTTGCGTTACCATGCCTAGATCACGGTCTTGAACTAAAATACCGCCATTAACGCGCTTGATATCGTGACCCGTTGCATTACCAGACCATTCACCACATTCTAATAAGCGTACGTTTTGCTTAGCAGATACGATTTGTGCAGCTGCTTCAGATACTTTAGGTGCAATGATAACTTCAACGAATTGACGAGAAACAATCGCTTCAGCAGTGTCTGCATCAAGTTCTTTGTTGAACGCGATGATGCCACCAAATGCTGATGTAGGGTCAGTTTTGAATGCGCGATCATAGGCTTCAAGAATGTTGTCACCAATTGACACACCACAAGGGTTCGCATGTTTTACGATAACACACGCTGGTACGTCGAATTCTTTTACACACTCTAATGCTGCGTCAGTATCAGCAATATTGTTATAAGAAAGTGCTTTACCTTGCAGTTGAACCGCAGTTGCAACAGATGCTTCAGTTAAGTCGTTTTCAACATAAAAAGCAGCGTCTTGGTGTGAGTTCTCACCGTAGCGCATATCTTGCTTCTTAGTGAACTGCATGTTGATAGTACGTGGGAACTTAGTCTCTTCAGCAGCTTCCTCTGTATAGTCAGGAACCATTTTGCCGAAGTAGTTTGCAATCATGCCATCGTACTGAGCTGTGTGCTCATAAGCGGCAATAGCTAGATCAAAACGCGTTTTATAAGTTGTTGAACCATTGTTGTTTTGCATTTCGCTGATTACACGGTCGTAATCTTTTGCATTTACAACAATAGTCACGTCTTTATGGTTTTTCGCCGCAGCGCGAACCATAGTTGGACCACCGATATCAATGTTTTCAATTGCATCTTCTAGGCTGCAGTCTTCTTTCGCAACAGTGTTTGCGAAGGGGTATAAGTTAACTACAACGATATCGATAGCAGAGATGTTATTCTCGTTCATTACGTCTTCATCTTGACCGCGACGCGCTAGGATGCCGCCGTGAATTTTTGGATGAAGTGTTTTTACGCGACCATCCATGATCTCAGGGTGACCAGTATGGTCAGATACTTCAGTGACTTTGATGCCGTTATCAGCAAGTAATTTGCAAGTACCGCCAGTTGATAAAATATCCACGCCTTGTGCTTCAAGAGCGCGAGCAAATTCAACGATACCGGTTTTATCTGACACACTTAATAGTGCGCGACGAATTGGACGATGTGTATCCATTGTAGTTTTGATTACCTCAATGTTTGAGCTAGCTTAGAAAGGCGGTATTTTAACTGAATCTGCTTTAAAAAACGACGTTTAAAGCGTGAGGATTTTGCATAGTTTTTAACAGCTATAAAAAAAGCACCCTAAGGTGCTTTTTTCAAATAACTTATTACCAGTTACTATGAAGCTGTAAGCAATTATAACGATAGCTCGTTAGAATGATTACGGTTTCAATAACCAGTATTAGTTCATGCCGTATTTTTTAAGCTTCTTACGTAAAGTACCACGGTTGATACCTAGTAAGATTGCAGCACGAGTTTGGTTACCACGCGTGTACGTCATTACTTCTTCAAGTAATGGTGCTTCTAGCTCAGAAAGAACAAGGTCGTATACGTCTTGTACGTCTTGACCATTAAGTTGCTTTAAGTAGTGATGAACAGCTTTTTTCACTGCATCACGCAACGGCTGTGGTTTCTCGTGTGACTGTACATGAGGGTTTGTGATAAATGGAGAAGTCACGTTTTGTTCGAACATCGTTATATGTCTCTTTCTTTCTTAGTTAGCTGCTAGTGTTTTAAAGTATTCTTCTAATGCGTCGACTTGTGCCTGTGGGTTATCTAACGCATTAAATACTCGCCTAAACTGACCGTCACTGTCATGGGTTTGCAAATACCAAGATACATGCTTTCGAGCGATACGCGCTCCCATTGGCTCCCCGTAAAACTGATGAAGATTGTCTAAATGCTCCATCAAAATGCTACGCACTTCTGAAATTTCAGGTGCTGGCAAATGTTCTCCAGTTCGCAAATAGTGGTCTATCTCCCTAAAAATCCAAGGGCGACCTTGGGCGGCTCGACCAATCATAATGGCATCTGCACCCGTATAATCCAAAACCTGCTTTGCTTTTTCTGGTGAAGTAATATCACCATTGGCAACGACAGGGATAGACACTGAACGTTTAATATCCCTAATTGTGGCGTACTCTGCTTCACCTTTATACATACATGCACGTGTTCGTCCATGTACTGCAAGTGAGGCAATGCCATAACGTTCAGCTATTCTCGCAATCTCGACACCATTACGGTTATCCTGATCCCATCCGGTACGGATTTTTAAAGTGACAGGGACATCGACAGCATTAACAACGGCATCGAGTATCTCTTGTACTAATTCAGGAAACTGTAATAAGGCAGAGCCTGCGAGTTTCTTATTCACTTTTTTAGCCGGGCACCCCATATTGATATCTATGATCTGTGCACCATTGCTGACATTGAATTGTGCTGCCTGCGCCATAAGCTCAGGATCGGCACCGGCGATTTGCACCGAGCGAATTCCCGACTCACCGCTGTGATCCATACGGTTCATCGATTTTTCGGTTTTCCATACTTTCGGGTTTGACGAGAGCATTTCAGAAACAGCAAGGCCAGCACCTAAGCGACGGCAAAGTTGTCTAAATGGTCTGTCTGTAATGCCTGCCATTGGCGCGACAATTACGTTGTTCTCAAGTTGGTATGAACCGATACGCACTGTTATTCAATTGGCCTCTTTTCAAGGGGCGCTAAGTTTACGGCTTTTTTAGCAAAAATCAAAGGCTATAAATTGAACAAAAGTGACTTTTTTTTGCCCTTTTCGTATTGACTTTTGATAACAGTTTGACGGGTAGGTTGATTTGTTTGTTATTTGAACAGAAAAATTTTTACTCACTAAAAAGTGAGAAACTACTAACTGTAAAAATAAGGTAAAGCCTGTTAAATACTGGCTTTACCTATTATGTTTGAGTAAATGCTCTAGGGCTGTTTAGGCTTTCTTTATGCCGCTTACTCGGGTCCATTCCCCCTCAGCAGCCACTTCATCAAGGACTAAAAATGGGGCATAAACGTCGGCAACAGACTGAGCTTGCTCTTCTAAAATACCTGACATAGCAATTTTACCATTCGGTTTTAAAAGGCCTAAGATCACTTCATGTAGTTCGCGAAGTGGTTGAGCTAGAATGTTTGCAACCACAATATCGGCTGTGAACTCTGGCTGATCTTCAGGTAAATACACTTCAAGTTTATCTGCAACACCATTACGTTTTGCATTATCGCGGCTTGCCTCAAGGGCTTGTGGATCAATATCGATACCAATCATGCGCTCAGCACCTAATTTGATTGCCGCTATTCCTAAAATACCCGAGCCACAACCAAAATCGACAACGGTTTTACCTGTTAAATCTTGGCTTTCTAGCCATTTTAAACAAAGCGCCGTGGTTGCATGGGTACCCGTACCAAAAGCAAGACCAGGATCGAGTAATACATTAACAGCATTAGGATCTGGAATATCACGCCAGCTTGGACAGATCCATAAGCGTTCACCAAATTGAATTGGGTGGAAGTTATCCATCCACTCTCGTTCCCAATCCTTATCTTCAAGCTGTTCAATCTTATAAACAAGTTTATCGGCGAGTGTTGCTTCAGCTTTTAGAGTCTCTACAACGCTGTCCATATCGTGGTTTGCGTCATAAAGGCCAATGACAGTGGTATCAGCCCATAGTTGAACTGTGCCAAGCTTTGGCTCATAAATAGGGGTATCTTTGGCGTCAACATAGGTCACTGAGGCACTGCCGGTGTCCATTAATAAGTCGCTGATTAATTCTGCGTTGTCAGCGTTTGCATTGATACGAATTTGGATCCAAGCCATGAATATCTCTCGAATAGAAAAAAGGCCGCAACAGCGGCCTTTTAGTTAAAAATGCGATACTAAATTACTTAGCATCTAAGAAGCTTTTCAGTAAGTCAGAGCGAGAAGGGTGACGTAATTTACGTAACGCTTTCGCTTCGATTTGACGAATACGCTCACGTGTTACGTCAAACTGCTTACCAACTTCCTCTAATGTATGATCAGTGTTCATGTCGATACCAAAGCGCATACGCAGTACTTTAGCTTCACGTGCTGTTAAGCCTGCTAATACGTCGTTTGTAGCGCCACGTAATGATTCCATTGTTGCAGAATCAATAGGTGAATCTATAGTGGTATCTTCAATGAAGTCACCTAAGTGCGAATCTTCATCATCACCGATTGGCGTTTCCATTGAAATTGGCTCTTTAGCGATTTTAAGTACCTTACGGATCTTGTCTTCAGGCATTAACATACGCTCAGCTAATTCTTCTGGGCTCGGCTCACGCCCCATCTCTTGTAGCATTTGACGAGAGATACGGTTTAACTTGTTGATCGTCTCAATCATGTGTACAGGAATACGGATGGTACGTGCTTGGTCAGCAATCGAACGCGTAATTGCCTGACGGATCCACCATGTTGCATAAGTTGAGAACTTATAACCACGGCGGTATTCGAACTTATCAACCGCTTTCATTAGACCAATGTTACCCTCTTGGATAAGGTCTAAGAATTGTAAACCACGGTTGGTATATTTTTTCGCGATTGAAATTACAAGACGTAAGTTCGCTTCAACCATTTCTTTCTTCGCACGGCGAGCTTTCGCCTCACCAATACTCATACGACGGTTGATGTCTTTAATTCGTTCGATGCTAAGACCCGTGCTTTCTTCAATTGCACTTAGTTTGCTGATGCAACGAATGATTTCTGGTTTAACTTCTTCAAGAGCTACAGAGTATTTCTCATTTGCAGCAATCTCAAGGTCAATCCAGCTAGCATCCGTTTCGTTGTTTGCAAAATGCTTGATGAAGTTCTTTTTCGGTAACTTAGCAATTTGTACAGCTTGCTTCATGATAATACGTTCTTGTACACGAACGCGGTCCATCATTTCACGCATGTTATTAACCATGCGGTCAAACTGTTTTGGCACTAATTTAAATGTTTTAAATAGTTCGCCGATTTCTGTAATAGCTTCCTGTGAATCAGGATGTGAGCGACCTTTTTCTTCGAACGTATCGCGTGCTTTGTTATAAAGCTCACGTAAATTTTCGAAGTGAATACGCGCTTCTTCAGGATCAGGGCCTGTATCGCCATCACTATCGTCATCATCATCACTGTCTTCATCATCATCCTCTTCGTCGTCTTCGTCGTCGAGTTGCTCTTCGTTTAACTCAGAACCGATGTGTGTTGCAGAGATTTGTGATTCATCTTCATTGTTAGGGTCAAAGAAACCAGAAATAATGTCGCTTAAGCGCATTTCTTCTGCTTCAAACTTGTCCCATTGCTCTAGTAGATAGGTAATTGCTTCTGGGTATTCAGCAACTGAAATCTGTACTTGGTTAATACCTTCCTCAATACGCTTAGCGATTACGATTTCGCCCTCACGCGTAAGAAGTTCAACAGTACCCATTTCACGCATATACATACGTACAGGGTCAGTTGTTCGACCGATCTCTTTTTCTACAGTCGCAAGTGCAGCTGCCGCGGCTTCTGCTGCGTCTTCGTCTGTCGTTGTTTCTTGCATCATTAATTCATCGGCATCAGGCGCGTTTTCACTTACCTTGATACCCATATCATTAATCATGCTAATGATATCTTCTACCTGATCTGAGTCGATAATGTCTTGTGGAAGGTGATCATTAACTTCTGCAAAAGTTAAATAACCTTGCTCTTTACCTTTTTGAATCAGAAGCTTTAATTGTGACTGAGGAGTTGGATCCATAGAGATTTATTCTTCCACTCTGAAAGTTGATACAACAGGCGCCAGCTCGCTTATTAATTAAGCGACACGAAAACTAACTAGACGCAGTGAATAGCACAGTATAACAGCATTATTCAATTCTGACTAGCTGTTGCTGCCTTTTAACGCTTGCGTCAGTAAGTGGCATTCTAGCCTTTCTTCACTGCTTAAGCCTTGGGTCTTGTCTTTTATTAATAGGGTCTCTAGTCGATAATTTAAACACTGGTCTTCAATAAATTTAAAAGTATTTTTAAAAACAGTCTCTAAACGATCGTCATTTATTTGGTGCTGCCAAGTTGCTAATTTAACCAGCGCGTCATATTCGGCGGTATCGCGAAATGACTCTAAAATTTGTGCTGTCGTTATGCCTTCACGCTCTAGCGCTAAGTGCTGTATCCGCAAAAACAGCTCAATACCAGCTATTTTCATTTCTGCCAATTCCGGCATATAAGCTATGCTGGTCGCCAAGTTTGGGTGTTGCAATAAAATACCAATCGCTTGGCGCATCGGCGTTATTTTAAATTTACGTTCAATAGCGTGCTGTTGCTTTGGTGATTTAACGCGATTATTTAATTGCTCTCTTGTTCGACCTATTAAGCGGCCAAGATGTTCCAATATATTTTCTTGGTAAAAATCACTGGGAATTTTTTCAATCAACGGGAGGGCATCACTAAGTAGCTTTGCTTTACCTGCATCTTGTGTAAGGTCAATCTCTTGGCTGAGCTTATTAAACAGCACCTTGGTAAAATCATCGGCTTCCTTTAACCTTGCTTCAAAAGCGTCTTTACCTTCTTTTTGTACCAGTGAATCAGGGTCTTCACCGTCTGGTAAAAACACAAACTTTAATGATTTGCCATCTGCAAGATAAGGAAGCGCATTCTCCAGAGCACGCCAAGCAGCATCGCGGCCAGCACGGTCACCATCGTAGCAGCAAACTACTTTATCTGTAGTTCTAAATAAAGTGTGCATATGCTCTGCGGTAGTTGCAGTGCCAAGGGCTGCAACGGCATACTCGATGCCTTGCTCAGCTAAAGCAACAACATCCATATAACCTTCAACAATTAAAATATGTTCAAGTTTTTTATGTGCTTGCTTTGCTTCGTATAAACCATAAAGTTCAAAGCCTTTATGGAAAATACGCGTTTCTGGTGAGTTGAGGTATTTTGGACCTTGATCCGCTTGCATAACACGGCCACCAAACGCAATCACCCGACCGCGTTTATCGCGAATAGGGAACATGAGTCGGTCACGGAAGAAGTCAAATTGGCGACCAGGCGACTTTTCAGAGGCAAGCTTTAACTCAACAAGTTGTTCTTTTTGTTCTTTGTTGCGGCCAAGTTGTTGGCAGAGTGCTTCCCATTCACTAGGCGCATAACCAATCATAAACTTTTTCGCTGTTTCACCGCTTAAACCACGACCTTTAATATAGTCGATAACCATTTTTGAGTTGGCATGATGCTTTAATTGATGTTGATAAAAGCGAGCAGCATGCAACATTAAATCGTAATCAGAGCGCTTTTGTTCTGCGGTGCGTTGCGGGCCTGAGCTTGTGCCTTGTTCGCGAGGTACGTCTAAATTGAGCATACTCGCTAATTCTTCAATAGCATCAACAAACTCTAATTTGTCGTATTCCATAACAAACGAAATTGCATTGCCATTCGCACCACAACCAAAGCAGTGGTAAAACTGTTTATCTTGAGAAACGGTAAAAGAAGGTGACTTTTCGTTATGGAAAGGGCAACAGGCTTGGTAGTCTTTACCCGCTTTTTTGAGGCCAACTCTCGAATCAATTAACTCAACAATATCTGTGCGAGCGAGTAAATCATCTATAAATTGTCGAGGGATCTTTCCGGCCATAGCTGTTGTTTTTCCTGCGCTATCTATGCGTTCTAAAATAAGATTTGAACACAATTACTGTGTTTATGAAAGACTAAAAGCAAGAAACCGAGCACTGGGCTCGGTTTGCTTGAATCATACATCTGTATGTGGGGGCTAGGCAGTTAATCGTTGCTTGATTAAGCCAGAAATCTTACCTAAATCGGCACGACCTTCAGCTTTGCTTTTGATAACTCCCATTACCTTACCCATGTCTTGCATACCCGCTGCGTTTGTATCAGCTATAGCCGAGTCAATAAGAGCAATGATTTCTTCTTCACTCAATTGTTGAGGTAAGAATTCTTCAAGTGCTTTAATCTCACTGGCTTCAATTTCAGCTAAATCTTCACGACCCGCATCAATGTACTGGGTGTAAGAATCGCGACGTTGTTTAACAAGCTTTACTAAAACAGCGGTAATACCGTCGTCGTCAAGCGTAATTTGCTCGTCAATTTCACGTTGCTTGATTGCAGCAAGTACCATGCGGATAGGCTTAAGACGTTCTTTGTCTTTTGCCTTCATCGCATCTTTTTGCGCATCTTTTAGCGTTAATAAAAGGCTCATTTATACAAGACCAAATACTGATTAGTATAATTTAACGCGACGTGCGTTATCGCGAGAAAGCTTCTTCATGTGACGCTTTACTGCTGCAGCTTTTTTACGCTTGCGCTCAGCTGTTGGTTTTTCATAGTGCTCGCGACGACGAACTTCTGAAAGGATACCTGCTTTTTCACATGAACGCTTGAAGCGACGAAGTGCTACGTCAAACGGTTCGTTCTCTCTTACTTTAATTACTGGCATTAAAAATTCACCTACCTAAATAATGAGCGTTGCTCAAGTTGATCGAATAACGATCAAGTGGTTCAAAAATGGTGCGGTATTGTAATCCGAAGCAACACCACATGTAAAGAATAATATTAACAGAAACTAGGTTTGCAAAATAGTGTTAATTTGTCTCGCGTTGATACAAACGACAAATCACTTGCCCAGCAGTTTTTTCTTTTAAAAGCATCCAGTTACCTGGAATGTCTAAGTCGCTTAGTTCGCTTTCGACCTCAACATAAATTAGTGCTTGGGCAGTTAACCAGTTATTTTTTTCGAGTAAAAAACAACTTTTTTCAGCCAAATTTTGTCGAAATGGTGGGTCAACAAAAATTAGATCAAATTGCTCGTTTTGCGTGTTTTGGTCCAATAATGAAAGGCTATTACCTTGTTTTATTGCGGCATTATCCAATTTAAGAGTGCTAATGTTTTCTTGTAATTGGTTAGCGGCACCTTTATCTAGCTCGAAAAAGACAGCACGTTCTGCAAAGCGAGATAAAGCTTCAAAACCTAAACCGCCAGAACCGGCAAAGCAATCGAGTACAGCTGCGCCACGTGTATCTTGCATTAGCCAGTTGAATACGGTTTCTTTTATACGATCTGTGGTTGGGCGCAAGCCTTGCACATCTTTTACTGGTAATTTTCTACCGCGAAATTGCCCACTAATGATACGAATAAAGCCATTTGATGATTTATTATTCGCTGCTTTTGTTTGGCGGTTAGCTGTTGATTTTTTTCTCATTTAATTCACTAATTATTGGTAACTGACCCCTAGCTCAGATAATATTGTATGCAATAGCTAGCGTGTCATTTTTCTACAGCGCTAAAAGTGATAGTATTGCGATCTTAGCGATAGATGGTACCTGTTTATGTTTGGCTAAAAAGCTGAACTGTCACCAAACTATTATTCATATAAGTTTATCAGATTTTTATAAGTGGTTATTAGCAAGTATGGCAAAAAAAAGTAAATTCCTGTCTTGGTTTGGTTTTGGCAAATCAGATAAGCAACAAGCAGAACAAGCAGCAAAAGAGGCTGATAACCAGAAGCAAATAGAAGAACAGCAGCGTATTGAAGCCGAAAAGGCGGAAGCGGAGCGTTTAGAGCAAGAGCGCATTGCAGCAGAAAAAGCCGAAGCGGATCGCTTAGCTCAAGAGCAACAAGCAGCAGAGCAGCAACGTCAAGAACAACAAGCCCGTCTTGCAGAGCAAGAAGCGGCTATGAAATTAGAGCAAGAACGTGTTGCCGCTGAACAAGCGCAACGCGAAGCTGAGCTTATTGCAGCCAAAAAGGCGGAAGCAGAACGTTTAGAGCAAGAGCGTATTGCAGCTGAAAGACGTGATGCTGAGCGCTTAGAGCAAGAACGTATCGCGGCAGAGAAAGCAGAAGCTGAGCGTTTAGAACAAGAACGTATCGCGGCAGAAAAAGCCGATGCTGAGCGCTTAGAACAAGAACGCATTGCTGCAGAAAGACGCGATGCTGAGCGTTTAGAGCAAGAACGCATTGCTGCAGAGAAAGCACAAGCTGAACGTTTAGAACAAGAACGTATCGAGGCAGAAAAAGCCGATGCTGAACGTTTAGAACAAGAACGTATCGCGACAGAAAATGCAGAAGCTGAGCGTTTAGAGCAAGAACGTATCGCGGCAGAGAAAGCACAAGCTGAACGTTTAGAACAAGAACGTATCGCGGCAGAAAATGCACAAGCTGAACGTTTAGAACAAGAACGTATCGCGGCAGAAAATGCAGAAGCTGAACGTTTAGAACAAGAACGTATCGCGGCAGAGAAAGCACAAGCTGAACGTTTAGAACAAGAACGTATCGCGGCAGAAAATGCAGAAGCTGAGCGTTTAGAGCAAGAACGCATCGCGGCAGAGAAAGCACAAGCTGAACGTTTAGAACAAGAACGTATTGCTGCAGAAAGACGCGATGCTGAGCGTTTAGAGCAAGAACGCATTGCTGCAGAAAGACGCGATGCTGAACGTGTAGAACAAGAACGCATTGCTGCAGAAAAAGCACAAGCTGAGCGTTTAGAGCAAGAGCGCATTGCTGCAGAAAAAGCAGAAGCTGAACGTGTAGAACAAGAACGCATCGCGGCAGAGAAAGCACAAGCTGAACGTTTAGAGCAAGAACGTATTGCGGCAGAAAAGGCGGAAGCGGAACGTGTAGAACAAGAGCGCATTGCTGCAGAAAAAGCACAAGCTGAACGTTTAGAGCAAGAAAAAGCAGCTCAAGCCGCTGAAAAACCGAAGAAAGAAGGCTTCTTCGCGCGCCTTAAAAAGGGCTTATTAAAAACTCGCGTTAATATCGGCTCAGGATTTGCCTCTATCTTTAGTGGTAAGAAAATAGACGATGAGTTATTCGAAGAGCTAGAGACACAGTTACTGACAGCGGACTTAGGTGTTGATACAACTATGAAGTTGATTGATAACCTAACAGATGCAGCGGATCGTAAGCAGTTAAAAGATGGTGATGCTTTATACGAGCTAATGAAGCAAGAAATGGCAAGCATGCTCAAAACTGCTGAGCAACCGCTGGTTGTAAGTGGTGATAAAAAACCATTTGTTATCTTAATGGTGGGTGTAAATGGTGTTGGTAAAACCACTACAATTGGTAAATTAGCTAAGCAATTCCAAAGTGAAGGTAAGTCGGTGATGCTTGCTGCAGGTGACACTTTCCGTGCTGCAGCGGTTGAGCAGCTTCAAGTTTGGGGAGAACGTAATAGCATACCTGTTATTGCTCAACATACAGGTGCAGACAGTGCTTCAGTAGTTTTTGATGCTTTTCAGGCAGCAAAAGCGCGTAATGTTGATGTGTTAATCGCTGATACAGCAGGTCGCTTGCAAAATAAAGACAACTTAATGCAGGAGCTTGAGAAAATAGCTCGTGTAATGAAGAAAATTGACCCAGATGCACCGCATGAAGTGATGCTAACTATCGATGCTGGTACGGGTCAAAATGCAATTAGCCAAGTTAAACTATTTAATGAATGTGTTGGTTTAACAGGTATCACTTTATCTAAATTAGATGGTACCGCAAAAGGCGGTGTGATTTTCGCCGTTGCAGATAAATTTAACATCCCAATTCGTTACATTGGTGTTGGTGAAGGTATTGATGATTTACGTACCTTTAATAGTAGTGACTTTATTGATGCGCTATTTAGCCAAGACGAGGATGACGCATAATTAATTAGAGGGAGCTTGCTCCCTTTTTTCGCTGCAAGATGATTGATAACTAAAATGATAAATTTTCAGCAAGTCAGTAAAACATATCCAGGTGGCCATCGTGCCCTTGAAAAAGTCAGCTTTCATATTAAACCTGGCGAATTGGCCTTTTTAACAGGGCACAGTGGTGCAGGTAAAAGTACCTTATTGAAGCTCATTAGCTTGATGGAGCGTCCATCGGCGGGGCAGGTGCTTATTAATGGTGTTGATTTAAATGCAGTTAAATCCCGTCAGATCCCTTATGTTCGTCGCGATATAGGTATCATCTTCCAGAATCATCGTTTGCTAGAACGTTACTCAGTGTTTGATAATGTTGCTTTGCCTTTAATCATAGAAGGTACACACCATAAGCAAATAGCTAAGCGTGTTCATGGTGCGCTTGATAAAGTTGGGTTACTTGATAAAGCAAAGTGTAATCCTGCAACGTTATCGGGTGGTGAGCAGCAGCGGGTTGGTATTGCCCGAGCTATCGTAAATTCACCACCTATTTTACTAGCCGATGAGCCAACAGGTAACTTAGATCCTGAGCTTTCAATGGACATATTACGTTTATTTGAAGACTTTAATAATCATGGTACAACTGTGCTCATTGCAACTCACGATATCGGCTTAATTGCGCGTATGCGTTATCGCAGTCTAACGCTTAAAGATGGTCGCATGATTGAGGACCCTTTAGCTGAGGGGACGCTATGAGTTTATTATTTAAAAGTCGTAATAGCCAAAACGAACGTCAGAAAAAGTCATTTTTAGCTGCGCCTTATTTCTTCTTTATTAACCTTATTCGTCAAGGAGTGCACAGCCTAGGTGAAATGTGGCGAACGCCTCTTGCTTCATTGATGACCATTGCGGTATTAGGTTTAAGCTTAACGCTCCCTGCGACACTTTATTTAGTAGTTAAAAATGTCTCTCAAGTAAGCAGTGGCTTTGAAGATGCTGCAGAGATTTCGTTGTTCGTAAAAGAAACCATGACTGAACAACAAACGCAGACTTTAGTTAAGCGTTTAGCACTCTACCCTGAAGTAGATAAAGTGGAGTTTATATCAAAAGGCGATGCCCTCACTGAATTCAAACAAGTATCAGGATTTGGTCAAGCACTTGAGTATTTAGATGCTAACCCGTTACCTGATGTTGTTATTGTCACACCCACAGCACGATACCGTCAGCCTAATACGGCAAAGCAATTATTACAAAAGCTGGAAGCCGAAAGAGAAGTTGACTTTGGTAAGCTCGATATTGCTTGGCTTGAACGCTTAAACGCACTTTTAAGTTTATTAAAAGAAAGCGTGATTACCATCGCTCTACTATTATTAACCTCCGTTACCCTGATCATTGGTAATACGATCCGTTTATCGATCATGGATAAGAAAGATGAAATTCAAGTGATGAAGTTAGTAGGGGCGACAAATACCTTTATTCATGCGCCATTTTTATGGACGGGTATTTGGTACGGCATTATTGGTGGTTTGTTCTCTTTTATTTGCGTTGCTTTAATGATGTGGTGGCTTGGCGCTGCGGTGAGTGATGTTGCTGGCGTATATGAAACCAACTTTGACTTAATTGGCTTAACACTGAAAGAGTTTGGCATTTTGGTTGCCCTTGCAACAGGGTTAGGATTTGTTGGTTCTTACCTATCAGTTAACCGCTACATAAAAGAAATTGAACCCGATAAAGTGTAACAATTCGTTGTTACACTTCGTTTTTAGCGATAAATAGTATTCGCGTAAATTTTTAAAAATATCACTCCAAGCTAGAATTCATCGCTTATTCAGCGTGTTAGCGTAGACTAAAAATAGATACAAAAACCACTTGATTTGAACTTTAAAAAAGTTTTTAATTGAAGTTAGCACTCTCGCTTAAAGAGTGCTAAGATGGTTTCAAATGTTTATCACTGAGGTGAAAAATGAGTAAAGATTTATACGCAATGGCACTTACTGCAGGTCAACAGAGCGCAAGTATGGACGGCTACCTTCAAGCGGTTAGCACTATTCCTATGCTTGATGCAGAGAAAGAAAAGCAGTTGGCGACTCGTCTTCAGGAAGAAGGTGATCTTGAAGCTGCGAAGCAACTCATTATGTCGCACCTGCGCTTTGTTGCTCATATTGCGAAAAGCTATTCAGGTTATGGCTTACCGCAAGCTGATTTAATTCAGGAAGGTAACATAGGTCTGATGAAAGCGGTAAAACGTTTCGACCCAAGTGTAGGTGTCCGCTTAGTCTCATTCGCAGTACATTGGATCAAAGCCGAAATTCATGAGTACGTACTGAAAAACTGGCGTATCGTGAAAGTTGCTACAACAAAAGCGCAACGTAAATTATTCTTCAACCTACGTAAAAATAAAAAGCGTTTAGGTTGGTTTAACCAAGCTGAAGTTAGCACAGTTGCTAATGAGCTAGGTGTAAGTGAAAAAGAAGTACGTGAGATGGAATCACGTATGAGTGGCCAAGATATGGGCTTTGACTTAACGGGCGATGACAATGACGATGCACCGACAAGCACATACTCGCCAGTACAATATTTAACTGATGGCAGTGCAGATCTTGCTGATGATATCGAAGAGCAGCAATGGCAAGAACAGTCTCATGCACGCTTATTCAGTGCGTTAAAAACGCTTGATGAGCGTTCACAAGACATCGTAAGTGCGCGTTGGTTAGCTGACGATAAAGCAACTCTGCAAGAACTTGCTGAGAAATACAATGTTTCAGCAGAGCGTGTTCGCCAGCTAGAAAAAACAGCGATGAAAAAACTGCAATCAGCTATGAGCTAATAGCAATCGCTATAGCAAACCATCTTTAGTAGACTACAAAGCCTCGCAAATGCGGGGCTTTTTGTTTTAAAGGACGCGGTATGTCACAGATTGATTATCAACACGTATTAGATGAAATAACAAAAGAAGTTCAGCCATTACTGAGCCAAGGTAAGGTTGCTGATTATATTCCTGCGCTAGCAGAGGTTGAACCAAACCAATTCGCAATTGCAATTCATACCGTGGATGGGCAAACCTATTGCGCTGGTGACTGCAGCACGCGTTTCACGATTCAATCTGTCTCAAAAGTAATGACCTTAACCTTAGCGCTTCAGCGTTATGGCGATGAATTATGGCAGCGAGTCGGAAAAGAACCTTCAGGCACTGCTTTTAACTCACTCACACAGCTTGAGTTTGAGCAGGGCATACCACGCAACCCATTTATTAACGCCGGTGCTATTGTCACCTGTGACGCTTTATACAGTCGTTTATCTGCACCGATGCACTCTATGCTTGAATCATTTCGCCAGTTATCAGGTAATGCTCAGGTTGTTATTGATAAGAAAGTGGCTAATTCTGAATATGAGTTTCGTCACCGCAATGCCGCGATGGCGCATCTAATGAAGTCATTTGGCAACTTTAATAATGAAGTTGATGATGTTTTATGGGCTTACTTTAACTTCTGTGCCATAGAGCTGAACTGCGTAGAATTAGCAAAAGCTTACAGCTACTTAGCGAACCAAGGTAAAGATGCCAATGGGCAAGAAGTACTTAGTGCTAGACAAAACAAGCAGTTAAACTCGTTGCTGTTTACTAGTGGTTTATACGATGCTGCGGGGGATTTTGGCTACCGTGTGGGTATGCCGGGTAAATCTGGGGTTTCGGGCACTATTTTAGCTGTGTTACCGAATCAATTTACAGTGGCTGTTTGGGCGCCAAGACTTAACTCATATGGGAATTCAGTTGCTGGGATAGCGGCTCTTGAGCGTTTATCCCAGAAACTGGATATTTCTATTTTTTAGTTGCGGTTACTGATCCCAGTAAACTTGCTCTAAACAATCTTCACGTTCTGGTAAGCCACGAGATAAACGTGGTGAGTGCTGAACCAGTACTTCATAACTCGCACGGTTAGCGTATTTACTGATTTGTGCAAGTGATGAGTAAGTTATTGCAGGTTGTTGATGCTTCGCTGAGTTTGCCACATTTAGTTTGTGGTAAACATTGGCTGATAAGTCATGTAGGACCGCAGCAAGAGCGCAATCGCCTGCGCCATTAGTGTTTTTAATACTATCAGGGCCGCCCATAAACGGTGCTGTGTGGCTGTATGCACGGATAGGGTTTTGGCAGTCCTCTTTACGCATTGCGCGCGAAAATTCATAACGGTTAAAGTCAGCAATTGCACCTGGTAATAATGGGTATTCTGTTTCACGCTTGAATGAATCGTCTACGTAACCTGCCATAAATAAGCCTTTTTCGCCGGCAGTACAAATAACTAAATCAGTCCAGTCTAGCGCTTTGTCGGCAGCCAGAAGCGGATCCTCAAAACCTGTAATAGCAAGACCTTCTTCTTCGTTCATAGCAAGAATATCAACATGTTCTTTAACAAAATCAGCCCACCAAGCTGGATCTTGTTCAATTAAGAACTTAGTACCAAGGGTTAAAACCACAGGAACACCTGCATCATTGGCATATTTTACTGCCTGCATAGTGGCTTCTGTCATGGTTTCATCACCTTGAGTACGCATCAGATATGCGCTGATCACTAATGCTGATGAATTTTCAATAAGAGCTTGATCGATTGATTCAGGGCGAAGGTGATTCATAAGCCCTGCACTAATTGCGAAGGTGCGTTCACCTGTCTCGTCAATTAAGGTAAAACAGCGACCAATTGGGCCATCTACAGGCTGAAGGTAGTCAAGGTCAACGCGGCTAGAGGTGTTACATAAAAAACGGTATGCATAGCTGCCGATTTTGATATTTTCACTCATTACTCCTAACAACACAGAGCGGTCGTCAGCAAGTGTTGAATAGTTGTGCATGGTATTACCCACCGTACCACCGGCAAACTCATAATCGATCATGTTATCGAGTTTCAGTCTGTCGTATAACGCATTGGTAATATCGTTTTCGATCACTTGCGACATGCCACGGCGCAATTGAAATTCATCTAGGAAAGCTTGATCAACTTTCGCTTCAATATCCACCACAATTTGGTCGATACCCGTAATATAACTACGTTGTAGTCGGTCGGTTGAGTTAAGTTGATTCGTCAGTGGATCTTTGGCTTCCACCGGAAAATAATGTTTATGCCTGCGGCGTCCAGGAAATTTCATTTGCTACCCGTGTTGTAAGCTAAATAAAAAAAGCGCGAGATTATAGCGCAATATGGGTCCATTGAGCCATGAAAAAGCCACTAAATTTTGCGTTAATTTTTAATTGTAGCAGCATTTATTGCCGACATTTTTCACTAACTAGGTATAATTACTCACAGTTTTACAAGATTTGTGTGATATATGAGCGAACAATTTAGCGACGAGTATTGGATGGAGAAAGCATTGAGCTACGCCAATGAAGCGGCTGCGATTAATGAAATTCCAGTTGGTGCAGTACTCGTAAAAGACAATCAACAGATCTCTTATGGCTATAACCGCTCAATTATTGATAACGATCCATCAGCTCATGCAGAAATGATGGCAATCCGTGAAGCAGGAAAAGTACTTAACAACTATCGCCTAATAGATTGCACTCTGTATGTAACTTTAGAACCTTGTTCGATGTGCGCAGGCCTTTTGGTTCATAGCCGTATTAAGCGACTTGTATTTGGCGCTAAGGATGCAAAAACAGGATCGGCAGGCTCAATTATGAATCTTCTACAAGAACCTAGGCTTAATCATCAAGTTGAAGTAACCAGTGATGTTATGAGTGAGCAGTGTGGGGCGGTGATATCTAAGTTTTTTAAGCGTCGTAGAGAAGAGAAAAAGGCGGCAAAGCTGGCTGCTCGCAACGCCTAGTTAGACAACCGGCGTTGCAGGAACTTGTGCTTCCATTAACTGCATCGCAAATAGGCGGCGACGCCAGATAACTTTTTTGTGTGTATTGCGTAGCATGATACGACGACGTGTAGCCGTTGAGTAAATAACATTTCGCTTGAACTTATGTGTCTTGCGTCTTCTTTTTAACATGTGTGCTCCTTAAGTGAGAGTAAAGCATTATATTGATCTCTACAGGAAGATAATGATCATTTGATGACAAGTAAACAGATTTCGGTGCTTGAAGTTAGTTGTTTTCTGACTTCTGCTGCTCTGAGTTAGTTTGTTGAGTGTTGTCGCTTGGTTTTATTTCGCTTGCCTCTGTTGCAGGTTTTGCTTCTTCAGCTGTTTGTTGCTCGCTCTCGGGATTAGCAATAGCATCATTTTCGTCAAGCCAAACTAACGCATCGTAATAACGACGAATATTATCAACATATTGCACAGCGACATCGCCCCGCGCATAACCATATTTGGTTTTACGATAGTAACGCTTTTTAATTAAAAGAGGTAAGCGCTTTTTAACATCAGCCCATTTGTCAGGGCTTGCACCTTCTTGCTCAGTGATGATACGAGCGTCGTTTACGTGTCCCCAGCCAACATTGTAAGAGGCTAAGGCAAACCAAGTTCTGTCAGGCTGTGGGATGCGTTCAGGGATCCAAGAGATCACTTTGGCAAGGTACTCTGCACCGCCTTTAATATTTTGCTCTGGTTCTAATCGATTAGTTACGCCGACCTGTTTTGCAGTTGCTTGAGTGAGCATCATAATACCACGAACACCCGTTGGTGACTTAGCTCTTGGGTTCCACATTGATTCTTGATAACTCAAGGCTGCCAGTAATCGCCAATCTATGTTGCCAGCGTATTGCTCAAACCAAGGTTGGTATTTAGGTAAGGTCTCTTTTATTGCTTCGATATAAGCTAGGGTGTTCACATAATTAAACTGGCGAACATGGCCGAAGTATTTTTCTTCTAGAACATAAAGCTGGTTGCTTTGTTTTACGTCACCAAAAAATGGCACCATCAAGGCATATAAAGAATCGTCACCATCTTTTCTTAGTAGCCAAGCGATAGGGTCATTTCGCGTAACCGAGAAACCTATGCTTAAATTTGGGTGGTAGCGGCGAAACAACGACAAGGTGTGTGAATCAGCTAGGGTATAATCAATTTCACCGTCGATAACAGCTTGCAGAAGCTCTTCTTCATCCATGTCTTCAGTTTCGTTCCAGCTAAGCTCTGGATTCAGCTGTTTTAATTGCTGTAGCGCCAACGAATGGCTGCTTTTTGCTAGAACAGTTAGGTTACCGGTTAAATCTGAAAACTCACGAGGACGAGTGCGGCCTTGTTTATAGACCAGCTTTTGGCTAATTGTGCGATAGGTTGGGCCGAAGCGATAATGTTCAGCTCGAATCGTATTATATGTAAGACCTGAAGCTATTATATCTAAATCGCCACTTTCTAAGCGTGCGAACATATCGGATAGATTAAAAAAGGGCACCATTTCAAGCTCAACACCAACATAGTCAGCAAACTCTTGAGCGAGTTCATATTCAAAGCCTTGCACACCTTGCGGTGCTTGATAGTAATTACTCGCACCAGCTAAAGTGCCGACTCTAATTTTGTTCTGTGCCTTGATATGAGCGAGTTGCGAGGGTTGCTGTTGCATATCGCACGCACATAACATGAGCACTAAACTAAAAATAGCGAGTAACTTTTGCATAGATTATAAATGCCCCTTAAACCATTACGTTACCGTTATAACAAAACTTCAAAGCCACGTCACTTGGCGAATAGTTTTATATATCTATTTAAAAATTAATAATCGTAACAGGGGGAAGGTAGATAAGTCATACAGAACAAGAACCTGCAGAAAAATAATGAGTACTAAGATAGTTAATTGATGTGACTATAATAGCGGTTATCGAGATTATTTAAATAAAAGCGTAATTTTGAGTTAAATCTAGACGTTATTTGCACTATAATATGCGCCTAAAATATCGTTCAATCCCTAACCCCGGATGAAAATACCTATGTTGATCCTTCGTGGTGCACCAGCACTTTCCGATTTTAGAGTTCAGAAAATTTTAGCGCGTTGCCAACAGGCACAACTTCCAGTTACTGACGTTTATGCTGAGTTCATGCATTTTGCAGATCTCACTGCTGAACTTTCAGCTGATGAGCAAACAAAGCTGGAAAAACTGCTTACTTATGGTCCAACGATTGCTGAGCACACGCCAGCAGGCACGTTAATTCTTGTAACGCCGCGTCCAGGTACTATCTCGCCTTGGGCATCAAAAGCAACTGACATCGCACATAACTGTGGCTTAAGCCAAGTTCACCGTGTTGAGCGTGGTATTGCATACTACGTTGAAGGTAATCTATCAGCTGATCAAACAGCTGAAGTTGCAGCGTTGTTACATGACCGTATGACTGAAGCAACTCACGCAGATATGGCTGATGCAGCTAAATTATTCCGCCACGATGACCCGCGTCCAATGTCATCAGTTGACATTTTAGGTGGTGGCCGTGAAGCACTTGCTAAAGCAAATGTTGAGCAAGGTTTTGCGCTTGCAGATGACGAAATCGATTACTTAGTAGAAAACTTCCAAAAGTTAGGGCGTAACCCGAACGACATCGAATTATTCATGTTTGCACAAGCAAACTCTGAGCATTGTCGTCACAAAATCTTTAACGCTGATTGGACAATTGATGGCATCGAGCAGCCAAAATCTTTGTTCAAAATGATCAAAAATACTTACGAGCAGAACCCTGAAAACGTGTTATCGGCATATAAAGATAACGCAGCGGTAATGAAAGGTTCGGTAGCGGGTCGTTTCTTCCCTAATCTTGAGGGTGAGTACGCGTATCATCAAGAAAACATCGAAATCTTGATGAAAGTTGAAACTCATAACCACCCAACTGCGATTGCGCCATTCTCAGGTGCATCGACTGGTTCTGGTGGTGAAATTCGTGATGAAGGTGCTACTGGCCGTGGTTCTAAGCCTAAAGCTGGTTTAGTTGGTTTCACGGTATCTAACCTACGTATTCCTGGCTACGAGCAACCTTGGGAAACTGACTTCGGTAAGCCTGGTCGTATCGTTAATGCACTTGATATTATGACAGAAGGTCCATTAGGTGGTGCGGCATTCAATAACGAATTTGGTCGTCCTAACTTACTTGGTTACTTCCGTACATACGAAGAGAAAGTATCAAGCCATAACGGTGAAGAAGTACGTGGTTACCACAAGCCAATCATGCTTGCAGGTGGTTTAGGTAACATTCGTTCTGAACATGTTCAAAAAGGTGAAATCCCTGTAGGTGCTAAGCTAATTGCACTAGGTGGTCCGGCAATGAACATCGGTCTTGGTGGTGGTGCTGCGTCTAGTATGACATCAGGTCAATCAAACGAAGATTTAGACTTTGCATCGGTACAGCGTGAAAACCCAGAAATGGAACGTCGTTGTCAGGAAGTTATCGACAAATGTTGGCAGCTAGGTGATGCAAACCCAATCGCTTTCATCCACGATGTGGGTGCTGGTGGTCTTTCAAACGCATTCCCTGAGCTTGTAGACGACGGTGGTCGTGGTGGTAAATTCCAACTTCGTGACATTCCAAACGATGAGCCGGGTATGGCACCACACGAAATTTGGTGTAACGAATCTCAAGAGCGTTACGTATTAGCAGTTGCGGCAGAAGACTTCGCGCGCTTTGAAGCAATCTGTAAACGTGAGCGTGCAGAATATGCTGTTATTGGTGAAGCAACAGAAGAGCGTCACTTAACGGTTGAAGATAGCCACTTCGGTAACAGTCCTGTAGATCTTCCGCTTGATGTATTACTTGGTAAAGCACCAAAAATGCACCGCGAAGTTGAATCGAAAAAAGCACAATCGCAACCATTAGACATTGCTCACATTGATGCTGCTGATGCTGCACAGCGTTTATTACGCTTACCAACGATTGCTGAGAAAACATTCTTAATCACTATTGGTGACCGTACGGTAACGGGTTTAGTTGCTCGTGACCAAATGGTAGGTCCTTGGCAGGTGCCAGTCGCAAACTGTGCGGTAACCGCTGCTGCGTTTGATACTTACCACGGTGAAGCAATGTCATTAGGTGAACGTACACCAGCTGCACTTTTAAACTACGGTGCCTCTGCTCGCTTAGCTGTGGCTGAGTCTCTAACTAACATCGCTTGTGCTAACATCGGTGGCCTTGAAAATATCAAGCTATCTGCAAACTGGATGGCTGCAGCTGGTCACCCTGGCGAAGATGCGGGTCTTTATGAAGCAGTTAAAGCTGTAGGTGAAGAGCTTTGTCCTGCACTTGGTTTAACAATCCCTGTGGGTAAAGACTCAATGTCTATGAAAACTCAATGGGATGAAGACGGTGAACAAAAATCTGTTACTGCACCATTATCGCTGATCATCACTGCATTTGGTCGTGTTGAAGATGTTCGTAAAACAGTGACCCCACAACTACGCACTGATAAAGGTGACTCATCACTATTATTAGTTGATTTAGGTGCTGGTCAAAACCGTATGGGTGCATCAAGCCTTGCACAGGTTTATAAGCAACTAGGTGATGTGACACCTGATGTTGATAACCCAGCATTATTAAAAGGTTTCTATGACGCAATGCAAGCACTTGTAGCTGATAATAAGTTACTTGCTTACCATGACCGTTCAGACGGTGGCTTATTCACTACGGTTGCTGAAATGGCATTTGCTGGCCACACGGGTGTAACTGTTGACCTTGCAGGCTTAACAGGTTCAGACATCGAAGCGCTTTATAATGAAGAGTTAGGTGCAGTGATTCAAGTAGCTAATGACGATTTAGACGCAGTTAAAGCGGTTCTTGCTGACCACGGTCTAGCTGCTATCAGTCATGAAATTGGTACATTAAACGCTGATGACCGCGTGGTATTCACTCGTGGTGATGATGTAGTACTTAACCACACGCGTACTGAGCTTCGTACTATTTGGGCTGAAACAACTTACCAAATGCAAGCACGTCGTGACAACCCAGAATGTGCTAAGCAAGAGTTTGATGCTAAGTTTGATGCAAAAGACCCAGGTCTTAACGTAAAACTAAACTTTGACCTAAACGAAGATGTTGCAGCGCCTTACATTGCTACAGGTGCGAAGCCGAAAATGGCGATACTTCGTGAGCAAGGTGTTAACTCTCACTTAGAAATGGCTGCTGCATTTAATCGTGCAGGCTTTGCTGCGGTTGACGTTCACATGAGCGATATCCTTGAAGGTCGTTTAACACTTGAGCAATTTAAAGGCTTAGTGGCATGTGGTGGCTTCTCTTACGGTGACGTTCTAGGTGCAGGTGAAGGCTGGGCTAAGTCAATCTTATTTAATGAGATGGCTCGTGAGCAGTTCCAAAGCTTCTTCCACCGCGAAGATACATTCAGCTTAGGTGTGTGTAATGGCTGTCAAATGCTTTCAACATTGAAAGAATTGATCCCAGGTACTGAGCACTGGCCACGTTTCGTGACGAATAAGTCAGAGCGCTTTGAAGCTCGCTTTAGCCTTGTAGAAGTGCAAGAAAACCCATCAGTATTCTTTAATGGTATGGCAGGTTCACGTATGCCTATCGCTGTTTCTCACGGTGAAGGCCATGCTGAGTTCGCAAACGCTGATGCTGTTAAAGCAGCGCTTGAGTCAGGTACTGTGGCAGTGAAGTTTGTTGATAACTACGGTAACCCAACTACGCAATACCCAGCTAACCCGAACGGTTCACCAGAGGGTATCACAGGTATTACTTCTACAGATGGTCGTGCAACGGTTATGATGCCGCACCCAGAGCGTGTATTCCGTACGGTTGCTAACTCATGGCACCCAGATGAATGGCGTGAAGATAGCCCGTGGATGCGTATGTTCCGCAACGCACGCAAAAACGTTGGCTAGAAGTTAGCTATGTGCCTAGCTATACAAGCTAGGTTCATACAAACCGTTTAAACTAAAAAGGCTGCACTATCATGTGTGGCCTTTTTGTTTATAATGATCTGAGAAGCGAGAAGCGAGAAGCAAGGAGAGTTTTTTGAGTTTTAAACGGATAAGCGTAGGGTTGCTAGGTATCGTGCTAAGCATGGTGCTTTTGGCGTATCTGTTCAGATTGCCACTGACATCGTGGTACTTAACACCTATGCTCAGTAAAAATGGCGTTGCGCTTCATTGTATTGATTGGTCATTAACCAGCAAGCTTGATTTAAATATCGAGAAATTATGTTTAACCTACCAAGGACAGCAAATTGAGTTGGCTGGTATTATTGCTAATAAGCAGCAGGTAACAGTTTCTCGCGCTAATCTCACTCTTAGCAATCAGGTAAGTAAACAATCTGACTCTTCACAAACAGAATTCAAAAAGCTCGCTTTAGTATTACCAGAGCAAAGACCGCTAATTAGCATTCAGCAGCTTGATGTAGTCTCACCGTTTACCGACAATCCTGTTAGGTTGGCGATACGGGAAAAACGCTTAAATCATTTTACGATTTCACGTGATATCAGTGCAGACGTTGAAATATCAAATTATGAAGTGAAAGCCAATCTCACCCTTGATGAGAAAGTGCTTGAACGATTCATCAAACTGCCCAAAAACAGCCATTTTACTACTCAGTCACAGGTTAATTTTGATGGTATTACGGTTGCTATTAAAAGCGTGGTAAATGTAAATTATCAGCACGCTTTAGAGCAATGTGACTTAAGTTTTGCTACTGAAGGGAGCCTGAGTGCAAAGTACCAACTAAATCAACAGCATCTAAACGCGGATTTATCAGCTTTACGGAATCAATTTAGTGCACACCAAGATTGTTTTACCTATATAGCAAACCAACAGTACCAATCATTTATTAGAGCGCAGCTGCCGCTTGCTTGGCAGTTGCAAATTGCAGAACCGTTAAGTGTTGATGGTGAGTTGCTATCAGTCCCTATAGTTAAGCTGCAAGCAAATGAGAGGCAAAGCGAGATAAAAGTAAGTAATACGTCACTTTCTTTACAGAACCCGCTCACATCACTTAAAAGCCAAGTTGGCATTCATTTTAATAGTGAAGATATAAGTGAATTTAAGCTTGATGCTCATTTAAATGATGGAACTGTTAAATCAGGTTTTCAGCTGTCATTGAATTCATTACCAGCTTTTTTAGATTTACAGGCTGACGGTGCTCTGGTTGAGGGTATTGGGGCTAAAGGAAAGCTAAACATTGATGAGTTATTTGCGAGTCCAATAGTTGCTCAACTGAATGCAAATGTAAGTGTTAAAAACGCGCTTATATCGGATGCAACGATAGCTGACTTTACTAGCACTATTGACGCTGAGCATAATGCCCAGCAGCACTTAATTGTTAAAGCTAACAGCAAGGTTAAATCATTAAATTATAATGATATTAACGCAGCAAAAATCAGTAATGAGCTAACTCTCAGAACAGACCTAAGTGTGGGGGAGTTATTTGCTGATATTGATGCCAAAACCTCTGCCGCCAAATTAACAACTCCGGAGCTTACCTTAAATAAGTTGTCCGTCGTTACAAATGCACTACAAAGTCGCGCCTTACAGGCAACGCATCATGTGTTTGCAGATGGCTTTGAAGTGCTAATTAGCCACCATATGTCTGAGGTTGCGCACCCATTTGAACTCGTGATACCAGAGCAGACAATTGCTAAGCTTAACCCTATAATTTATCAGTTTGAGCCCCTAGCTACCGTCACTGATGGGGTTGTTTCGGGCATTATTAAAGGTGATGTAAATCTTCAACAAGCACAGGGTAGTTTGCACATAGATAAATTCAGTGCGCTTTACAACGATTACCTCGCGAACGATTTTGCTGTGGATCTAAACGGGAAGTTTAATTCAGGGCAGCTTAATATTGCAGCGACTAAATTTACACTTAATGAACTGCGTGCAGGTGCAGTGGTGAAAAATATACAGGGTCAGTTGCAGGTAACGGCTAACCAGCCTTGCGCAGCTAATCTAACCGGTCAGGTTATGGGGGGGGAATTTGTGGTGAATAGCTACTGTCCACTGAGTGATAACCAAACCGCGACTGTTAAGTTTGAAAATATTGATGCCAGCAAACTAGTCACCCTTGATGCTGAGTCTGGAATTAGTTTAAGTGGCCGCTTAGCGGGCACCTTACCTGTTGTAATAAGCAAGCAGGGGGTAGAAGTAAAGCAAGGGCAGCTGGTTAATCAAGGTGACGGTAAATTACTGATCACCAATAATGCAGGTTTTGAAGCTGTAAAGGCACAGCAGCAGGAACTGAGCACAACGCTGAGTTTACTTGAAAATTTAGATATTAAAAAACTACGTAGTAGTGTTAATCTCAAACCAGATGGTTGGTTACATTTAGGTGTCAATTTAGAGGGTTATAATGAAGCGCAGCAACAAGCGGTGAACTTTAATTATAATCATGAAGAGAATGTATTTACTTTACTTAGGGCACTGCGTTTAAGTGATGAAATTACTCAAAGAGTTGAGAAAGAGTATGCAAAAAAAGGAAGCAATGATGGCTAAGTGGTTAGTAATGCTGACGGCTGTAGGCATGCTGAGTGCCTGTACTCACCGTGTAGAGGTGGCAGCAAAAGAGCCGATTACAATCAACTTAAATGTAAAAGTTGATCATGAGATCCGCGTAAAAGTGGATAAAGAACTTGATACCTTATTCAGTGATGATAGTGAATTATTCTAAGGAGCAAACATGCGTAAATTACAACTTAAAAAACTAAATGTGATCACCATGATCAGTGCTGTTTGTTTATCTTTCTCTGTATGGGCTATCAGCCTTGATGATGCAAAGAGCCAAGGGCTAGTGGGTGAAAACAGCTCAGGCTATTTAGGTTTAGTGGTTAATAACAGTGAAGCAAAAGCGGTGGTTGAAGAAATAAATGCAAAGCGCAAAGAGCAATATTTAAAACTGGCGAAAAAGAACAACCTCTCTTTAGCGCAAGTTGAAGCACTTGCAGCTGCTAAAACTATCGAGAAAACTAAGCCGGGTCACTACATTGAAGTGAACGGTCAGTGGGTAAAAAAATAACTCACTTTATTAAACGAATCAGTACAAAACAGAAAAAGCCAGCACTGCTGGCTTTTTTACATTTACACGATTGGTAAACATTAGCGTTTATCGATGCAGTTTTGTAACAATTGCTGCCAAAAGTCGATGCCTTTGCGCCTTGCAAGTTTAATATTGTGCTCCGGAATAGACTCTGGTTCATTGTAGTTATCTAACGCTTCGCTCATACTGGCTTCACGAATCAAATGCAGTGTCGGGTAAGGTGCACGGTTGGTATAATTTGCAGCATCGCTGTCATCACTGTCAGCAAAGACATAGTCAGGATGAAAGTTGGCTATTTGATATTTACCTTCATAACCTTGCGCTGCTAAAAGCGCATTGGCTAAATCGACTAAATCTAAGAACTCTTCAAAGTCCTTAAAGCCTTGTTCAAACATCAAAAGGGTTGTTTCGCGCTGTGCTTGCTGATCTAACTCGCTACACTGCTCAAGCATGTCCATTACTGCGTCATCAAGTGTAATAGACTGACTGATTTGATAATGAATGCAATTGCTTTCAACTTCTTTACGGGCAAAGGGGCAGAAATTGTATTTTACGATTACGCTTGATACCCATTCGCGCATTTGTTTTTCTGGGCGATTCATCGCTTGTTTTGCAGTCACATTCTTTCTCTATTCTATTTCTCTAAATTACTTTTCTAAGTAAAGCTCAATTAAATTGACCGTTTTACTGATAGCACCTTGATTATTAGCAACGCATTTTGCAGCTTGTTGACCAAGCTTAATCGTCTCCTGTGGATTAGCACTCAAAGAGATAAGTGTGTCAGCTAGTTGGTTTTCATCGATGACAATTTTAGCTCCTTGAGCACTAATCAGCTCAGGATAAATATGGTCAAAGTTATAGGTATGAGGACCTGCTAATACCCCAACAGAAAACGCTGCTGACTCTAATGGATTATGGCCGCCTCGCTCTATTAAACTTCCGCCAACATAACTGATGTTTGCCACACCATATAAGCATTGTAACTCGCCTAAAGTATCAGCTAGCACAACTTGTTGGTTGTCATAGTTATCTTCACTACGACGACTAAAGTTCATCGTTGAGCTTTTTAATATCTCTGCGACTTTATCAAATTGCTCTGGGTGACGCGGAGCAATAATCAAAAGAGCGTTGGGTAAGGCTTTTAACAGCTTTTCATGAGCACTTAAAATAAGCTCATGTTCAACAGGGTGAGTGGAGCCTGCAACCCAGATAAATCGTTCGTTGTTATATTTGTTTTTAAGTGCTGCGACTTTATTTAATTGCTCATTTGTTGGCGTAATATCAAATTTAATTGAGCCAAATACGCGTGCCTTTTCAGGCTTTAAACCAAGCTCAATAAAACGTTTGGCATCATCTTGATTATGACTGGCAAGGTCGCTAATAGACTGCATGATCACTTTAGTTAAAGGTATTACCTTTTGGTAGCCTTGCAGTGATTTGGCTGAAAGTCTGGCATTTAACACAAGAACTTTTGTGCCGTAGCTGTTGCTTTGAGCCATAAGGTTAGGCCAAAGTTCAGTTTCTAAAATACACAGTACCTTTGGCTTGATACGTTTTAAAAATCGACGCGTAGTAAAGAAAAAATCAATCGGTAAATAACAGCTGCTAACAGAGTCTTTAAAGTTATTTTTTATTTGTTCGCGGCCTGTAGGGGTGTTACAGGTTACTAAAATAGTAAGCACTGGATTTTCTGATTGAACGGCCTTGATAAGCGGGGTTGCCGCTAGCACTTCACCTACAGAGGCACAATGAAAAACAACATCGTGATGCGATAAATTCGAAAAGCCAAAGCGCTCAGCAAAGTGCTCACGGTAACCCTTATTCTTTTTACCACGTAAAACATACAGGTAGAAAATAACCAGTGGGCTTAGTAGGTATAAAAGTAAAGAGTATAAAATGCGCGCCATTGCCTAGCCTATATGGATAAAACGTTATGATAGCGTGGAACCTACGCGATCTAAATATAAAATGTTAAAAACGGTTATCAATGAGAGTTTTAAGTGTTTACTATTGGCTTATTTGGTAGTATTTCGGTTACTTAACAAATCAACGAAGCAATTATGAAATTTAAAATGATAAAAGCCTCGGTAATAGGTGCCTTACTAAGTTGCTCAATGCCTTTATTAGCAACGCCAACTGCTTATTTACCTATTGGTATGGATGCACAGCTTGATCATCAATTAGATACTTTGTTTGCACTAACAATTGGCACTCCTATGGCTAAGCCATATCGTTTAGCAGAAGTCGAAAAAGCACTTCTTTTACTAGCAAAGGACGAGCCGGGGTTAGCTGCTGTTATTCGTTCAAAAATAAAGCCGTATCAAAGTGATGATGCAATCACTCGTGTCGGTGTAAAATTACAAGTAGATACAGATAATACCAAGAAAATAGCTAATCAACGCGGACTTAGTTCTGATGAATGGGGGCAAGGCTTCTTCGAAGGTATTTGGCGTGCCAATGATTACACTTTAGTACAAGTTGGTGTTGATTATCGAGCCAAAGCAAATAAGTTTGTAAATTACAATTCCTTTATCAGCTTCGCAGGGAGAGATTTACAGTTAAACCTTGGCTATAAAGAGCACTGGTTTTCACCTTTTAAGCACTCTGCACAAATTATTTCTACCAATGCTAAAACTGCACCTTCGATTTCTTTGGGAATGGTAAAACCAGCTCATAACTGGTGGAATTTTGACTTTGAGCTTTATTATTCTGAACTTGAACATGTCGATAATGGCATTCTTTATCAAAATGAGCTTCATAGTGGCACACCAAAGCTTGCTGGAACGCATTTTAGTATTGAGCCGCTTGATGGTTGGAAGATTGGCCTTAATAGAATGATGCAGTTTGGCGGTGGGCCCCGTAAAGTAGATGCTGGTGATGTGGTTGATGCATTTTTTGATCCCGCAGGTAATGACAACTCAGGCCTCACTGGTAGTAAAGATAATGAGTTAGGTGACCAATACGTAACAATTACCAGCACTGTAAATTTTAATTGGGGAATGCCCGTTGAACTTTACTTTGAATATGGTGGTGAAGATACAAAAAATCATAAGAACTACCAATTTGGTAATACTGTTAGTAATTTTGGCTTCTTCTTACCAAAGCTGAGTAATAAAATGTCGCTTAGGTATGAATATACCAATATGCATAGTCTATGGTACGTCAATGAGATATACCCAGTATATGGTAATACGGTTAGTGGTTTTGTAACGGGACATTATGCGGCTGATCAGCGATATACTGACTTGCATGCCAATGGCGTTGCGAGAGTTTACGCTGATGCACCTCCTACACAGGTGCACAGCATGGAGTTAACTTATAGTGAAAGCTACCGCTCATTCTGGCGCAGTAAGCTAACATTGATAGAAAATGAAAGTAACTATCTAAATGAGTGGGGTCAAACGACTGGCGATTATGAACGCGCCGTTGAGCTTCAACTAAGTAACACACGCCAATTAAATGAGCATACATTAGAGACAACTCTTACTTATGGTGAAGATGTATTTGGAGATAACTATACTTGGTTATCTGTTGCATATTTTTGGTAAGCAAAGCCGTTAATACTTTTTAAGGAATATCTATGTCAAATCTTGATTCAGTAGCGGCAAGCTACCTCGAAAGTTTAAATCGTCATCAAATGTTGTTTGAGACGATGGAAACCTACCACCCTGAAGTGATGCAATTACTTGAAGCATGCCACAGTGCTTTGCAAGCGGGTGGTAAGGTGATTTGGTTTGGTAATGGTGGCAGTGCGGCAGATGCTCAGCACTTAGCTGCTGAGTTTGTTGTGCGTTATAAATTGGAACGAGGTCCATTAGCTTCTATTGCATTGACAACGGACACCTCAATTTTAACCGCTCACAGTAATGACTATCATTTTGATACTGTATTTGAGCGTCAAGTGCAGGCGTTATGTAAGCCAGAAGATTTAGTGATTGGTTTAACTACCTCTGGTACTAGCCCTAACATCAACCTCGCCCTGGCAGCTGCGAATGAAATCGGCGCTTTTACAGTCGCATTAACAGGCCGAGATGGTGGTAAGGTAAAAGACATCGCTAAGTTACCAATTATCATTAAAAATGATGAAACAGCGCGTATTCAAGAAGCGCATATGTTCATCGGTCATTGGTTATGCGAAGCCATCGATATGGTTGTAGCGGAGCAAAAGTAATGGATTTAGCGTTACTAAAAAACCTTTCAAAGGCACGTATTTTAGTCGTTGGTGATGTCATGCTAGATAGATACTGGCATGGCGACTCAGGGCGTATTTCGCCTGAAGCTCCAGTACCTGTTGTAAAAGTCAGTAAGTTTGAAGACAAAGCAGGTGGCGCAGCCAACGTAGCAAAAAATATTGCACGTTTAGATGGTAAAGTGGGCTTGTTAGGCTTAGTTGGTGAAGACGAAAGCGGGCAAATTCTTGAAACAATTTTAAGTTCAGAAAAAATTGATTCGCAATTAGTCAGTGTTTGCGATTTACCAACTATTTCCAAAATGCGTGTTATTAGCCGTCATCAACAAGTTGTACGTCTTGATCTTGAAGAGACCTTCACTGAGCAACACAGCCAATTGTTACTAAACCGTTTAGAGCTGGTGTTAGATGACTACGATTTTGTGTTGTTTTCTGATTACAACAAAGGATCTCTTAGCTTAATTCAACAAATGGTTCAGGTTGCAAAGAAAGCAGGTAAAACGGTACTTATCGACCCTAAATCATCCGACTTAAGCTTATATTGCGGTGCTGATTACATTACCCCTAACTTAAATGAGTTTAAGCTTGCTGGTGGTAAAACTGATTCTGAGCAAAGCTTAACTGATAGTGCTCGTAAGCTAATTAGTGAAGCGGGTATTGCCGCTATGCTATTAACTCGTTCAGAGCATGGTATGTCGTTAATCAGTCAGACAGATAAATTCGACTTTGCGGCCCAGCAGCTTGAAGTCAGTGATGTAACCGGCGCTGGTGATACCGTAATCGCGACGCTTGCAGTGATGCTTGGTGCGGGTATGGCAGCAAAAGATGCGGTTGAAATTGCCAATCTTGCTGCAGGTATTGCGGTAAGTAAGCTTGGCGCAGCAACAGTATCGCCAGAAGAGTTGAGTCGTAAGCTTGGTCAATATTTACAGCAAACCGGTGAGCATTATCAAACACCATTTGAAGATGTGCTTCAGCACATTGAGTTTGCAAAACAAAATGGTGAAAAAATAGTTTTCACTAATGGTTGCTTTGATATTCTTCACGCTGGTCATGTGCGTTACCTTGCTCAGGCTAAAGCACGTGGTGATAGGCTTGTTGTTGGCTTAAATAATGACGAATCAATCTCTCGCTTAAAAGGCCCAGAAAGACCAATTAATCCACTGGATGAACGTGCCATGGTATTAAGTGCGCTAGCATCAGTTGATTGGGTTATTCCGTTTGGCAGCATTGAAGAAAATGACACACCAGCAAAGCTAATCGAGCAAATTAGCCCTGATGTGCTAGTCAAAGGCGGCGATTACACCGTAGATCAAATTGCAGGTGCTGATCATGTTCTACGCCATGGCGGAAAAGTCGAAGTACTTGAGTTTCTTAATGGGTGCTCAACATCTAACGTTATTAGCAAAATTAAGTCTTAAGCAAAGCTTGGTAGTCACACAGCAGTGATTGCCAATCACTTTGATGCCAATGCATCACTTCGTTACGGCCTTGCTCTTTTGCAAATGAACGGGCAAGGCGTTTAATGTTTTCTTTTTGCCAACTGGCGTGCGGCTGTTTTATTTCGCCCCGGTCAAAGTCGATGATAAACACCTTTCCTGTATCATCGAATAAGATGTTATTGATGTTTAAGTCTGCGTGATAGACGCCGTGATTATGAAACTCGCTGAGAGTCGCAGCAATCGCTTTGAGTTCAGGTTGGCTGAGAGAGCGACTGATTAAAATATCTAACACACTTTTTGCCCCTGTCACCGCCTCGGTGATGATATCGCCGCGATAGATAAAGCCACTGGTGGTAATTTTTGCCGCAATAGGGTTTGGCACATTTAGACCAAGCTCACGCAAACGCATCATCAGCGTGAATTCTTTATAGACACGGGTTTGCTCTAAACCAAAATATAAATACTGGTCGCTCAGCAACTTACCTACTAAACCACCACGCCAATAGTGGCGCAGAACACCTGTAAGCTGTTGATGTTTAAAAAACCACGCTGTTGCGCGGCCTTTTTTAGCTCCGACTATTTTCTCTTGTTGTTGCCAATAACTGGCATCAAACCACTGTTGCGTGAGCTCATCTTTATAGGCTGGGTGACACAAAAGTGTGGTGTTTTGTAGATGCTGAGTTTCGAACATAACAACTTCAAGATTAAATAAAATTAGCCCTATCTTACCGTATTTTTAGCTTTTCGCATAAGTGCTTGCATTAGCATCAAGTTAATTTAAGATCGCATATTATTTGCTGTAGCTAAGGGCGCACGTGACTCAATCAACCTCCTATTCAGATATTTGTATTTTAAGGCTTTCGGCTATTGGTGATGTATGTCATGCCGTATCAGCAGTGCAAGCAATTCAAAAGGCACACCCGAAGGCAAAAATTACCTGGGTGATAGGTAAAGTTGAGGCTATGTTATTGGCCGATTTACCTGGTGTTGAGTTTGTTGTATTCGATAAAAAGCAGGGTAAACAGGCTTATCAGCAACTAAAAGAGACTTTCAAAGGTCGTAAATTTGATGTGCTATTACATATGCAAGTAGCACTAAGAGCGAATTTAGCAGCCCGTTGTATTCCAGCAAAAGTCAAAGTGGGGTTTGATTGGGCTCGTTCAAAAGAGTTACATAGCTTGTTTATTAATAAACGTATTGCCCCGCAATCAGAGGCTCATGTATTAGAAGGCTTTAAAGGCTTTGCTCAAGCTATTGGTACGCCTGATTACAAACCTCAATGGCAAATGCCAATTACCGAGCAGCACCAACAAGCAGCCGATGCGCTATTAGGTGAAGAGCGTTTAACCGGGCGTATTTTTGTTATCTCACCTGCGGCAAGTAAAAAAGAGCGTAACTGGTTACCCGAACGTTATGCTGCACTTGCTGAACATGCTTATCAACAAGGCTTTTCGGTGGTTATCACCGGCGGTCCAACGCCTTTAGAGAACGAACTAGCAGATCAAATTATCGCACATAGTTCTGCTCCTGTGCTTAACTTAGTAGGGAAAACCCAACTAAAAGAACTGCTATGTGTTTTGAAACGTGCGGCGTTAGTGTTAGCTCCTGATACTGGGCCTGCGCATATGGCTGTAACGGTAGGAACACCTGTTATAGGTTTGTATGCCCATTCAAACCCAAAACGCACAGGACCTTATTTGTATCAAGATTATGTTGTTGAGGTTTATCACCAAAATTTACTTGAACAAACTGGCAAAACGGCGCAAGAGCTACCTTGGGGAGTACGCGTTAAAGGGGCTGATTTAATGGCGCAAATAAGTGTCGAAAAGGTAATTTCGATGTTTGACTACGTGATACACAAAGAGCAACTGTAATGAGCAACGTTTTATTTTTAGACCGAGATGGTGTGGTCAATATTGATCATGGTTATGTATACAAACCACAAGAATTTGAATTTGTACCCGGTGTATTTGAGGCGTGCAAAGCCTTTGCGGATGCGGGTTATAAAATTGTGATAGTTACTAACCAGTCGGGTATTGGTCGCGGTTATTATTCAGAACAAGATTTTTCTAAGCTCACTGAGTGGATGAAAGGTGAATTTTTACGTCATGGCGTTGCTATTCTTGATGTGTATTTTTGCCCGCATCACCCAACCAAAGCGGAACCTGCCTATTTGAAAGAATGTAACTGTCGCAAGCCTGCTCCGGGTATGCTTTTACAAGCTATCAAAGAACATCAAATCGACCCATCACAAAGTATAATGGTGGGTGATAAGCTTGGCGACCTTATTGCCGCTGAGAGAGCCAATATCGCTACGCGTGTTTTAGTTCGTTCAGGGCAAAGTTATGCAGAATCAACAGAGCAACATGCCGATATTGTCTGTGAGTCTTTAGCTGATTTACCTACTTTGATTTTACAATCTTAGCAGGTAAGACCAGTTTTATTTCGCACGCCTCAAGGTGTGCGACGAACTGCAAACAGTGCAATTGTTCGCCTAAGCTTTTACAATAGGCGCAAAATTTAAAGTCATGCTAATCATTCCTGGTTAGGTACAAGAATATGTGGAGATTACAGATGAGAGCATCTGCGTTTTTTAATCAGTTGCAGCAGCAAATTGATGAAGTGAAAGCTGAAGGCTTATACAAAAGCGAGCGTGTTATCACGTCACAGCAACAGGCTCAAATTGAGGTTGCTTCTGGTGATAAGGTCATTAACTTTTGTGCTAATAACTACCTTGGCTTAGCAAATAGCCCAGAGTTAATTAAAGCAGCTCAACAAGGCCTTGACGACCACGGTTTTGGTGTTGCTTCTGTACGCTTTATTTGTGGTACTCAAGATATTCATAAAACCTTAGAGCAAAAGATCTCTGAGTTCTTAGAAACAGAAGATACTATTCTTTACTCATCATGTTTTGATGCAAACGCGGGTTTATTCGAAACAATCTTAGGCCCAGATGATGCAATTATCTCTGATGCTCTAAACCATGCTTCGATTATTGATGGTGTGCGCCTTTGTAAAGCAAAACGTTTCCGCTACGCAAATAACGACATGAGCGACCTTGAAAAGCAACTTATTGCTGCTGATGAAGCGGGTGCTAAAACAAAACTAATCGCAACTGACGGCGTTTTCTCAATGGACGGTGTTATTTGTAATCTTGAAGCGGTTTGTGACCTTGCAGATAAATATGATGCATTAGTAATGGTTGATGACTCACACGCTGTTGGTTTTGTTGGTGAAAATGGTAAAGGTACGCCGGAGTACTGTGGTGTACTAGACCGCGTTGATATCATTACAGGTACGCTCGGTAAAGCACTTGGTGGCGCATCGGGCGGTTACACATCAGGTAAAAAAGAGATTGTAGAGTGGTTACGTCAACGTTCTCGTCCTTATCTTTTCTCAAATTCACTTGCACCATCAATTGTTACAGCATCAATTAAAGTACTTGAAATGCTTAGCAATGGTGGCGAGTTACGCGCAAAACTATGGGATAACGCAAAATATTTCCGCGAACAAATGGAAGCAGCTGGATTTACTTGTGCAGGTAAAGACCATGCCATTATCCCTGTTATGTTAGGCGATGCTAAAGTTGCCTCAGCCATGGCTGACAAATTACTTGCTGAAGGTATTTACGTAACAGGTTTCTCATTCCCTGTAGTACCTAAAGGCCAAGCACGTATCCGTACGCAAATTTCTGCGGCGCATACAAAAGAGCAATTAGATACCGCTATTGCTGCCTTTACCCGTATTGGTAAAGAAATGGGTGTTATCTAATTTTATTTCTTAAACCGAAGCTATTGCTTCGGTTTTGTTTAATTGAGTGTGAATCATGAAAGCATTATCTAAATTAAAAGCAGAACCAGGGATCTGGATGACTGATGCGCCAAAGCCTGAAGTTGGCCATAACGATCTGCTTATTAAAATCCGCAAAACAGCAATTTGTGGAACTGATGTCCATATTTATAAATGGGATGAGTGGGCACAAAATACAATTCCTACGCCAATGGTTGTTGGCCACGAATATGTAGGTGAAGTGGTTGATATGGGCCAGGAGGTACGTGGTTTCCAAGTAGGTGACCGTGTTTCTGGTGAAGGACATATCACATGTGGTCACTGTCGTAACTGTCGTGCCGGACGCGTACATTTATGTCGTAACACAACTGGTGTGGGTGTTAACCGCGAAGGCGCATTTGCTGAATACCTTGTGATCCCAGCTTTCAACGCATTTAAAATTCCAGATAACATTTCTGATGAATTAGCATCTATCTTTGACCCATTCGGTAATGCTGTACACACTGCGCTGTCGTTTGATTTAGTGGGGGAAGACGTATTAATCACAGGTGCAGGCCCAATTGGCATCATGGCTGCAGCTGTTGCTAAACATGTTGGTGCGCGTCATGTGGTTATCACTGATGTAAATGAATACCGCCTAGATTTAGCGCGTAAAATGGGTGCTACCCGTGCTGTAAACGTGGCTACTGATAACCTTGAAGATGTTATGAAAGAGCTCGGAATGACAGAAGGTTTTGATATTGGCCTTGAAATGTCGGGTGTGCCAGTTGCATTTAACAGCATGTTAAACAACATGAATCACGGTGGTAAAATCGCCATGCTAGGTATTCCACCTTCAGATATGGCGGTTGATTGGAACCAAGTTATTTTCAAAGGTCTAATCATTAAAGGTATTTACGGCCGTGAAATGTTTGAAACTTGGTACAAGATGGCGAGCTTAATCCAATCAGGTCTTGATCTGAAGCCAATTATCACTCACCAGTTCTCTGTGGATGACTTCCAAGCTGGCTTTGATACAATGATTTCAGGCCAATCAGGTAAAGTGATCCTTAACTGGGATTGATACCAAGTTGTTTGATAAGGCGGCTTTGGCCGCCTTTTTAGTTTAGAGAGTACTATGTCGTATAAACATATTTCAGTGAGCGAAACTTTTGCCCTGTTAGATAAAGAAGATGTTGTGATTGCTGATATTCGCGATCCTAACTCATTTCAAACTGGGCATATTCCAGGCGCTGAGCATTTATCAAATGCCAACATCAGTGATTTTATGATGCATAAAGAGTTTGATCAGCCAATTATCATCGTTTGTTATCATGGTGTGAGCTCTCAAGGTGCTGCGAGCTACTTAGTAGAGCAGGGGTTTGAAGACGTTTACAGTATGGATGGTGGTTTTACTGCTTGGCAGACACAACTTCCGGAGCATATTGAACGATGATTGAGTTGGGCAGCATAAATAATCCTCGCGCCGCACAAGGCTTTATAGATTACATCAAAAGTAAGGGGTTACATGGCGAGTTGCGCTCACAAGATGGACAAACAGTGATTATTTGTGTTGCCCCAGAGCACTTTCATCAAGCTCAACCACTTTGGCAGGATTTTGCTGCTAATCCACATGACGAAAAATACCAGCAAGCTTCATGGCAGGTAGGAAGCACTCAATCGCCACTATTATATCAAGGTCAGTCACTTAACTTAAAAGCTCGCTTTAAAGCATTAAGTTGGCTAAATCGTACTGTTACATTAGTGTCGATTGTTATATTTGTAGCCTTCTTATTAGGTGGTTTTGAAACTATTTATAGTATGTTGCAGTTTAATCCTGCACAGCCTCTAACTTGGTTTACACCTGCAATTGTGCATTTTAGCGCTATCCATCTTATTTTTAATTTGATCTGGTGGATGACACTGGGTAACGATATAGAAAAACGTAGCGGTAAGTTAACTTTAGTTGGTTTATTTTTAGTTACTGCATTCATTAGTAACTGGGCACAGTTTTTAGTTGTAGGGCCGAACTTTGGTGGTTTAAGTGGCGTTGTTTATGGCTTACTGGGTTTTTGTTGGATGTACAGCGTAATGAGGCCATCAGAGCCGTCATTAGTAAGTAATAGCATCGTCGGTTTTATGCTGGTTTGGCTTATTTTAGGCTTTGTTGAATTGTTGCCCGTGAGTATGGCTAATTGGGCACATTTGGCGGGGTTATTAGCTGGAATGGCTTACGCCGTGTCTGACAAGCTGCTATCGCGTAAATAATACCAACCCGCAATAATACTTAATCATTTTGAGGGATTAAACCTGTCGCTAACTGCGTTAAAAATTTCTCATTTAGAACAACTAAATAACGAAATTTTTGCCTTGTTATCAACGAGGTTTTATTGCCTCAAAATAGACTACTTAATTAAGCGGATTGGTATAAAAATGGCGGCTAATGC
>NZ_JAKEVN010000100.1:0-15677 GCF_022398505.1 Pseudoalteromonas sp. Isolate3
GTTTGATGAAGAGCAAATGCTTGCGCTGATAAAAAATTAAATTTTTTTAAAGTTTTTTTGAACTAATCAAATTTTAGGGCGTCTATTATTATGCTTGTTGTTAAATTGCAGTTTACATAAGCATTATGTTGATTTCCCATTTGGTTACTAAATTTTAGTAATGTTAGAGCCAGCTCTTCTTGAGCTGGCTTTTTTTATGCCTGATCCCCCTACTCTGTTGAGAACTATTTCGTTATGATGATGTGTCTTTAAGTTATTGAGTTTTCGATATGATTACAGAGCTAATTGCACAGATTAATTGGCAAAGTGTGGTGCTTGGTGCTGCTACAGGTGCACTCGCAAGTGGTGTTATTTTTGCTCTGCAAAAAAGCCGCTTAAAAGAACAGTTAGCTGAACTGCAAAATAGTCATCAAATTCAGCAAAGCCATTTAGAGCAAACGCAGTTGCAATTACAAGAAAGCCAACTCTCGTTTTCTCAATTGCAGCAAGATTACGCTGAACAACGTGATGAATCTCAACACTTTAAAACCCGTTTTGTAGAACAAGAAAAACAAGCACAGCAATACAACCAATTTTGGCGTCAACTCGAGGCTGAGCTTGCTGCTACCAAAGCGGCTCTCAATCAACGTGATATTGATTTAAGTACTTTACGCAGCACGGTAGAGCAAAAAGAGCTGCACTTTAAAGAACAGCTCAGTCAAATCAAAGAAAGCAAAGAGCAACTTAAGAAAGAGTTTGAAAATCTTGCTAACCAAATCCTTGAAGAGAAATCTCAGCGTTTTAAAACCTTAAATCAAGAAAGCATTGAGCAATTATTAAAACCTGTTCAGGGTGAGCTAAAAGGCTTTCGCGATAAAATGGAATTGATCCATGTTGAAGATCTCAAACAGCGTGCTGCACTTAAAACTGAGTTATTGCATTTGCAAGCTAAAAGCCAAGCTATTACTGAACAAGCTGATAGACTTAGCACTGCGTTACAAGGTCAAAAGAAAACCCAAGGGAATTGGGGTGAGTTAATGCTCGAAAATGTATTAGACAGCGCAGGACTGCGTGCAGGTGTAGATTATCAACGTGAAGTGTCGTTTAACACCGAAGATGGTCGTCTACGCCCTGATGTGGTGGTGTATTTACCACAACAGCGTCATTTAGTTATCGATGCTAAAACCTCGTTAAACGCTTACACACGCTACGTAAATGCCGATTCAGAGCTTGAGGCACAGCAAGCGCTAAAAGAGCATGTCACGGCAGTGCAATCACGTATTAATGAGTTAGCAAGTAAAGCCTACGATAGACTACCGGGTATTAACTCCCCTGAAGTGGTGATCATGTTTGTACCGATAGAGTCGGCTTTTGTTGAAGCGCTCAAATATCAAAGTGATATTTATCAGCAGGCAATCGAAAAAAATATTTTAGTTGCAACGCCGACTACCTTATTGACTAGTTTGAATATCGTTAAACAATTGTGGCGTTTTGAAGAGCAAACTAAATACTCAAAAGAGCTTGCTGCCCGTGCAGAGCGCTTTTATAACAAGCTAAATGGTTTTCTTACTAGTATGGAAGGGGTTGGTAAGCAATTAGACCGCGCCAAAGAAAGCTATGATAAAGCGTTTTCTCAGCTGTATCGTGGTAAAGGGAACTTGATTAAGCAGGCCTCTGAGTTCAAAGAGCTGGGGGTTTCTGTTCAAAAAGAGTTACCCGCGGAAAGTGTTGAAAAAGCCCAATTAGAGTTAGATTAAATGCGATACAAAAAAGCCAACGTCATGTTGGCTTTTTATTAGTTAATTAGTTCAGCTGACACGATATCGTTGAGCATCAAAAAGTGGTTAAGTACAGACTCCTCAAGCTCGAATACTTGCGCTACTTTTTCGCCACTTGCTGACATCCCTGTTTGCGTTCCTGCAAACTCGATATGTAACCCTAAACGCTTCAGAGTTTGGACATCGTAACTATAAATAGCTGAATCACGTTTTTCGGTAATGCCAGGCATCATACCTATGATAGTAACCGCTTGTTCAACATTGATGATTTTAAAAAATTGTCGTTCTGCAGTTTGCCATTTTGCAATATAGCTAGCGACCTCGGGAGGTTGCTCCATCGGCACGTATAATGGCTGTAATGAGCCCCCATGCCAGCCTATAACGGCTTGTTCTTCAACGAGAACATGTGGACTTGCAGTAAGTACGTAGTTGGCGCAAGACGATGCACAAAGCTCGTGTACTACAACATTGAGTTGATACTCATGCACTAAGCCACCTAAATGTAGACCCGCCATCACATCACCCCCTTGGCTCTTAATAACCAAGGTATTGATTTGTTGATCGCTACTTACTAATAATTGTTCGAACTTTTCAACATTTTGCTTTGATGTTTCGCCCTGAAAATAAATAGTGCTCGGCGATACTTCACTGATTTCAGCAACGTTTTGCTGTGTTGTTTTACAACCAACCAGCAGCACGCTCAATAATAATAAAAAACGCATTAACAATGCCTTGAAGTTTTGTTTGTATACAGTGCGCAATTTAATAATATGTCATTAACGAACTGCAAAAATGGCATAGTACGTTTTTTTGCTTGAGAAATAAATCAGCATAATAGGAACAATTGTATGAATATTGGAATTTACATTTATGATGATGCCGAAGTGCTCGATTTCTCAGGTCCATTTGAGGTGTTCAGTACCGCTAAGCGCCTAGCGGATAATGACTGGCAAGTGAGTTTAATTGCCGAAACTACTGGTCCTGTTCTTGCCCGTGGTGGTTATAGTGTAAACCCCCATTACAGTTTCGCTGACTGTCCTTCGCTTGATTTACTTATTGTGGTTGGTGGTGATCATACTCTAGAACTTGAAAAAGCAGAGGTTATTGCGTGGTTAAAAAATACTGCTACTAAAACCAAACGTGTTGCCAGTGTTTGTACGGGGGAGTTTTTGCTTGCCAAAACAGGGCTTTTGAACGGTAAAAATGTCACGACTCATTGGCAAGATCAACCTGAGCTGGCTGCTTTGTTTCCTGAGCTCAATGTGATTGCAGATACTCGTTGGGTCACCGACGGTAAGTTTACCTGCTCAGGAGGAATTTCTGCAGGCATTGATATGAGCCTAGCGTTAGTCGCTGAATTTATTAGTTACGAGCATGCCCTACTGACCGCCAAACAGATGGAATATGAATGGCAGACGTTATAATTTTTCAGGAATGTAGTCGGTTATAAACTGTTTTAAACAGACAGCCTTTTTACTCAGTAAACGTGCGCTTGGCCAGATAGCATAAATGTCGCGGTTTTCCCCTCGCCAGTGTGGCAGTACTTGAACTAACTGCTGAGATTTTAATTCATCTATAACCTCAAACCGAGGTAACAAAGCAACACCTTGCTCATCACAAACTAAGTATTTTACAAATCCGGTATCGTTAAAAGTAGTAGCAAATCGGCACATGTGCGTATAAGTTGCATTCGTTTGTGTATTGGTTAGCTGCCACTTATTTCTCAACGTGGTACCAATTAACCTATGCTGTTTTAAATCAGTTGGCTCTTCTATGGAAGGTGCTGAATCAAGGTATGCTTTTGTGCTTACAAATAAGGTATCAACACTGCCTAACTTTTTTTGATGGAGCATAGAATCAACCTGCGGCCCGACTCTTATTGCTAGATCAGCTTGGCTTTTACTCAGATCTTCAAGTTGATTATTAAGCAATAGCTCAAGTTGAATATCAGGGTACTGTTTAGTAAATGCTAGCCACATAGGCTTTAAGAAACCATGACTAATATTGAGAGGTGCCAGAACTTTCAGCTTCCCTGACAATTGTGCTTTTTGCTCATTAAGTTGACGATGGGTTTGTTCAAATTGCTCAATTAATTCAACATAACTTTGAAAATATACCTCTCCTGCTTGCGTTAACGTGCATTGCCTTGCTGAGCGATTTAAAAGCTGCTCGCCTAGGCGTTGCTCAAGTCGTTGCAAGCGTCTCGATACAGTTGCGGTAGGCAACGACAAGCTCTCAGCCGCATTACTTAGGCCGCCTTGTTTAACAATCTGTATGAATAGGGCAATATCGTCAATCATGTTCTCATTTATGCAATCATAGTTTGTTTATCTTGCTATTTTTAGCATTTTTGCAATTAGATATCATGTCTTTTATTAAATCATTTAAGAGCATCTAATTATGAGTGTTAATGATATTTATGTGATAACTTTTGTAGGCATAGCGGCGACTTTGTTCATTGATCTTTATGCTTTTCTGCTGGCTAAAGTGTTTAAGATACCGTCATTAAACTTTTGTTTAGTTGGCCGTTGGGGCTTGGGTTTATTAGATGGAAAGTTTAAGCACCTGAATATAGCAACTAGTCCAGTTAAGCAGTTTGAGTGCGTGTTTGGCTGGTGTTTACACTACTTTATTGGTGTTTTATTTTCGTTTCTATTTATATTATTGGTCGGTATTGCTTGGCTTGAACAGCCCACCTTAATCGCTGCATGTATATATGGATTAGCTAGCGTATCTATGCCATTTTTTGTTATGCAGCCCGCTTTAGGGATGGGGATAATGGCTACGAAAACAGCAAACCCACTTCAAGCCCGCTTAAAAAGTGCTGTAACTCACCTACTTTTTGGTGTCGGAATATATTTATCAGCTCAATTCATTCAATTTATTTAGGAGTATGTAATGGACGCAAAGCATTGGCATCAACGTTGGGAAAATAACGAAATTGGTTTTCATGAAGGAGACGTTAACCGTTATCTAGATCAGTATTTTACTAACTTAAATTTGCAGCAAGGCGATACTGTTTTTGTACCACTGTGCGGAAAAACTCACGACATTCATTATTTGCTAGCGCAAGGTATGCGTGTTGTTGGGGCAGAACTTAGTGAGATAGCCATTAAGCAGTTATTTGATGAGTTAAAGCTAGAACCCGAAATTAGCCAACACGGCGAACTATTACGTTACCAAGGCGCAAATCTAACCGTTTGGGTGGGTGATATTTTTGCACTTACTGCAGCTGATCTTGGCCCTATCAACGCAGTTTATGACCGTGCCGCTTTAGTTGCGCTACCAAAGCCAGTGCGCATTCGCTATACCCAGCATTTACTTGAATTAACTAATAGAGCTAAACAGTTAGTGGTGGTCTTTGAGTATCAGCAAAGTGAGTTTTCGGGTCCGCCGTTTAGTGTAGTCGCCGATGAACTACATCAGCACTACGATGCTTTTTATCAACTAACATTACTGTGCAAAGAACCTCTCGAAGGTGGCTTAAAAGGGCAAGTCCCTGCCATGAACGTAGCTTGGCATTTAAGTTAGTACTTACAAACTATTGGTGTGTAAATTCACACCCTAGTTGTGCGTTTTTGTGGCTAGTTATTGTACCTCTGTGCGTGCACTATAGAGATACCAATCCGCAATAATACTTAATCATTTTGAGGGATTAAACCTGTCGCTACCTGCGTTAAAAATTTCTGAGTTAGAACAACTAAATAACGAAATTTTTGCCTTGCTATCAACGAGGTTTCTTCGCCTCACAATAGACTACTTAATTAAGCGAATTGGTATGAAAAGCGTATTTAAGGAGTACATTTATGCAAAAGCCACGCGTTTTCTTTGTTTCACATGGCGGCGGTCCTATGCCTTTATTTGGCGATCCAAGTCATGCCGATATGGTCACTTGTTTGCAGTCCGTTGCTGCTAAAATTAAAAAGCCATCTGCTATTTTGATGGTGAGTGCGCACTGGGAAGCGAACCCTATTAGTATTACTTCGAGTGCTGCTCCTGAGCTAATTTATGATTACTATGGTTTTCCTGAGCCTGCTTACAGTATTGAGTACCCAAGCCCAGGTGAACCAGCCCTTGCCGAAAAAGTACATCAGGCATTGGCAAAAGCTAATATCGATAGCGCATTAAACCCATCTCGTGGCTTTGACCACGGTATGTATGTGCCTTTGAAAATTATGTATCCAGAAGCAGATATACCTTGTGTGCAATTGTCGTTACATCCAAGCCTTGAGCCAAGCTTACACCTAGCGATAGGTGAGGCTTTACAACAACTTGATTACGATAATTTATTGATCATTGGGTCTGGCTTTACTTTTCATAATATGCGCGCATTTTTCCCCCCTGAAACCGCTGAAATTAAAGCGCAAAATATGGCTTTTGAGCAATGGTTAGTTGATGTATGTGGCAATACTGAGCTGAGTGAGCAGCAGCGACAAGCTAAGCTATTAGAATGGCAAATGGCCCCTGCGGCGCGTTTTAGTCATCCTCGAGAAGAGCACTTATTGCCGTTACATGTTTGCTATGGTGCGGCGATGCGCCCTTGTAGTGATATCTACGAACTACGTATTGCCAATAAACAAGCCAGTATGTTCTTGTGGGACGATTAAGTTTAAGTTCAACCCCCTTGATAACACGATAAAAGCTCAGATTTTATTCATCTAATTTGGTACGCTAGGTAAGTTAAAACCTAGGAACAACAAAATGAACTTAATAAAAACATCAACCCTTGCGTTTGCTGTGGTTGCGGGTTTAGGTTTGCAAGCATGCTCAAGTACAGAGCAAGCGAGCACCCCATCAGCAACAGTGAACGCAACGGCTAATCCACTCTCGCTTGCACAAATTTATAAAGAAAAAGACTTTAAAGCTGAGCGTAGCACCTATTTTACGTGGCTCGATGATGGTACTGGTTATACGGTACTTGAAGAGCGCGAAAGCGATAAAAACAACCAAGACGATAAAGCTAAAGACGATGAGCACGGCGTAAAAGGCAATGATATTGTGTTTTATAACGCCGATGGAACGGGTCGTAAGGTACTTGTTAGCTACGAAAAATTAATTCCCAAAGGTGATAAAGAGCCACTCACCGTTGAAAGCTATCAATGGTCTAAAGATGGTAAATGGCTGATGGTTTTTACCAATGGCGAGCAAGTGTGGCGCTCACGTAGCCGTGGTGATTTTTGGCTATTAAACCTTGAAACAGATTCGCTATATCAGTTAGGTGGCGAAAACATCGAAGCGAAAAAGCTAATGTTTGCTAAGTTCTCACCAGATAGCTCAAAAGTAGCTTACGTGCGTGATAACAACATCTACATGGAAAAAGTCGGTAGCAAGGCTGTGACTGCTTTAACCACTGATGGTAACGACACCATTGTTAATGGTAATTTTGACTGGGTATACGAAGAAGAATTTACTATTCGTGATGGTTTTCGCTGGAGCCCAGACAATAAATCAATTGCCTATTGGCAGCTTGATACCAGTGGCGTGAAATACTTCACCATGATCAATAACACCGATGATCTCTACCCTACCCTTAAAGAATTCCCGTATCCAAAAGCCGGCGAGATGAACTCTGCGGTTAAAGTGGGTGTGGTCAGTCTTAGCGACAAGAAAACTCGCTGGGCTGAACTTGGTGGCGATAATCGTGATCGTTATATTCCACGTATTAGCTGGGCAGGCACTGGTGAATCTTTGATGATCCAAGATCTTAACCGCCCGCAAAGCCACAACAAGGTTTGGTTATTCGACTGGCAAAAACAACAGCTAACTAAAATCCTTGAAGATAAAGACAATGCCTTTATTGAGTGGTTTTATAAAGCAAACTGGTCAAAAGACGGTAAGTTCTTTATTTGGCACAGTGAGCGTGATGGCTGGCGTCATCTATACCGTGTATCTCGCGATGGCAAAACGGTTGTTGATTTAACGCCGGGCGACTATGACATCATTGATATGTTAGCGCTTAACGAAGATAAAAACGTTATGTACTTTACTGCATCACCGGATGATCCTAGCCAGCGGTATTTATTCCGTACGTCGTTAGATGGCAGCTCTAAACCTATGCGCGTAACGCCAGCGTCATTTGATGGCTCAAACAGCTATTATATGTCTAAAGATACCTCTTGGGCGATGCACACATTCTCTAAATTTGGCACTCCACCAATGAAAGAGATCATCAAAGTAAGCGATCATAGCAATGTGAAAACCTTAGTTGAGAACAAAGCATTAAAAGAGAAATTAGCGACTGAGCAATTACCGACTCACGAGTTCTTTACAGTTAATGCCCGTGATGGTGTTGAGCTTGATGGCTACATCATGTTCCCAGCTAATATGGATAAAAGCAAAAAATACCCAATCGTTTTCTATGTTTATGGTGAGCCATGGGGCTCAACAGTACAAGACCGCTGGGAAGGTAACAGTTACTTATACAAGTCGTATCTAACTCAGCAAGGCTTTATTGTTGCCTCAGTTGATAACCGCGGCACGCGCGCACCAAAAGGCAGAGATTGGCGTAAGTCTATCTACAAAAAAATAGGCTCTATTACCGTACGAGACCAAGTTGACGCCCTTGATGCAATGGCAAAACGTTGGGATGTCATTGATACCGACCGTGTCGGTGTATGGGGTCACTCTGGTGGCGGTAGTTCAACACTTAATTTGTTATTCCGCCATGGTGATAAATATAAAGTTGGTATTGCCTCAGCCCCAGTGCCAGATATTCGCTTGTACGATACTATCTACCAAGAACGCTATGCGGGTAACCCAAATACCGATCCTGAAAGTTACGACAACACGTCGCCGATTACTTTTGCAAAAGATCTGCAAGGTAAGTTGCTACTGATCCACGGCACCGGAGATGATAACGTACACTACCAAGGTTCAGAGCGTTTAATTAACGAATTAGTTAAGCACAATAAACAGTTTGAGTTTTTCTCTTACCCGAACCGTTCTCACAGCCTACGAGAAGGTAAAGGCACTACCCTGCACTACCACACTATGATGGCTAACTTCTTCGAAAAGCATTTACTTAATACCAACCCGCAATAATACTTAATCATTTTGAGGGATTAAACCTGTCGCTAACTGCGTTAAAAGTTTCTCATTTAGAACAACTAAATAACGAAATTTTTGCCTTGTTATCAACGAGGTTTAATTGCCTCAAAATAGACTACTTAATTAAGCGGATTGGTATAACAAGTAAATATGCTTTATAAAAAATACCGCAGCTTCAACGTTAAGCTGCGGTATTTTTATGCAAACTGTAAACCCCCGTTACACAAAGAAAGCGTTTAGATGAAAGCTATCAAATGTTCGATGTAAATTTTCAGTGCTGGCAATGGCGGCTGCGAGCTATTGGATTATCGAGCAAGCGTATAATGAATATCTTGTATCACAGTTAAGTCGGTGAAAGAGGCTAACTAATACCCTGTTACAATTGTCTTATTAACTAATATTTATAATTGAAGTAGTGTCATTAAGTTATTGATTAAGGGTATAAAATGGCATTACTAAAATTTAGATTTCAGTATCTAGCTTGGCTTATTACATTTGTTTTGTTAGCTACAGGCTTGTATATCGCGATGAAATACCAACAGCACTATAGTTCACGCTTTATTGATATAGATATAAAGTCGAATGCGCTTTCAGAAATGCGCCGAGTTTTCATTCGCTTGCCCAAAAACTACAACCCTAACAAAGCTTATCCGCTCATAATTAAAACTGACGGCAATTTTAACCTTGATACTTGGGATGACGCTTTAAGTTTTCTTGAAAGCACCGATGACAAGCATGAGGTTATTCTCGTGGCCATCCCGAACCTGTTTTGGCATGACACACGAAATCGTGATTTAGTGCCACCTTACGCCCGTAAGGATGTGGCGATAGAAGCTCGCCCAATTAATCAAAATCAACGAGAAATATTTGGTAAAGCTGATGTGTTTTTAAAGTTTATTGAAACAGAGCTAATACCCTATTTAGAGGGAGAGTACCGTATTAGCGGGGAGCGCACACTAACAGGTTTTTCGGCGGGAGGTAGCTTTGTGTTATATACCATGGTTACTAAACCAGAGTTATTTAATGCATACTTTGCTTTTAGCCCTGCGGCTTGGTATGACGATAATGTTGTCGTAAAACAGTTCAGTAAAAGTTTACCTAATACAGCAGGCAGCACTCACTATTTTTATGTCACATTAGGTGGTGATGAGAATCCAATCATAACCGGTGCATTTAATGGCTTAGTGAATGCTCTTCAAAAGCATGCACCAAACGACCTTACCTGGCAGCACCACATCAACAAAGGAGCTGACCATGAACAAAACGCAGAGCAATCCGTTCGCAGTGCGCTAGATGGGGCGTTTAATCATTTTGATATGGCTAAGTAATGATTAAATAGGGCCTTTTTGGCCCTTTTTATTTTCAAAAAAAGTTACAAATACTTGTTAAACCAATTCACTAGCTCTGTTTCTAGTTGCTTTTTATGGTTCATTAAAAAGTGGTTGTCACCTTCATACACCACAAGCTTATGGGGGATATGATGCTTATCTAGCGCTTTGGCAAATTGAATTGAGTTATCGACCGATACTCGTTTATCGTCACTGCCATGAATAAGTAATATGGGCACTTTACGCGAGAGCTTATCAACCCAGTTCATTACAGAGCGTGCTTTAAGCTCTGCTTGTTTATTTTCTTTATAATTGGGGATACGACGTACATACACGTTATTTTCCATGTTAGGTCTAAACGTAAGCTCTTTAACTAAATCGGTCGCCCCTGCAATGGTTGCAATGGCTTTAATCTTGTTTGTGTGTTGCATCGCAACGTGGGTTTGCATGCCGCCTCTACTTACTCCTAACATGCCAATACGGTTTTCATCTGCACTTGCTATGTGAGGAATAAAATCAATAAGCGCAAGTACGTCATTAACATCTTTGCCACCAAACTCATCTAAATCATCATTTTTTGTTAATGTACCGCGGTACTGACTGCCGATAACCACAAAGCCTTGCTCTGCTAAAGGAAATAAATTTCGCATCATTGCTGCAAAATAAACACTGCCAAAATTACCGTTACCGCCGCGGTTATAAATTAATACTGGTAGCTTATTCTTGATGACTTTAGGTTTGATGATATAACCAAGCACTTCAACATCATCAACCTTATATTTAAAGTTATGGCAGGTTAAATTTGTTTTAAAGTTATCGAACATATCTTGTGGAAAGGTTTCTTCAAAGGCTTTAATACGCTTTAAGTACTCAGTCTCGGTTTTAGCTTTGCGTTTATTCTTTTGCGCTATAAATTGGTGCCACGAATCATAGTCAGCAAAGATGCCTGTGAAGCAGTCTGTTTCTTTTGTTACGTGTTCATCATCGATAATTTTCGCTGCGCTGGTAGAAAAAACAGCAAGAGATAGGCTGGCAAAGAGTAGTAATTTATACACAACAACATCCTTTTTGGTGGCTAAAATTTACTAAACCACAGTAACTTAAATGAAGGTTATTTGTACAACACTAATTTAGTAAACGCTCAAGCCACTCAATCACAACTTTTTGTATAGATGTTTCAAAGCGATTTTTTTCGGGGATGTAGTAACATAGTTTTGATTCAACATCTTGGCTATTAAATGGTGTTAGTAACCCTGCATTTAAATAAGGTTGAACCAAGGTTTTTGAGCAAAACACCACGCCTTTATTGGCGAGCACCTGATTTATACCAAATAGCTCTTGATCAAATGTTTTTATCTCGAAACATGAGTCATTTAGGTTATTTACTTTGAGCCACTGCGCTAATGGTGGAGCAGGTAGCGCATTATTTTTCCACTGGCTTGTGTATAAAGTGACCTGTTCATCAAGCCAAGGGGGGTTTTTATCTGAGCTTGCTGCAAACACATCAAAGCGTTCATACTTGATGATATCTGATTTGTTTACTTCCTCACTATTTCCTAGCCGAACAGGCAAGGTATGAAGCTGCTTATCTAAAGTTTCACTGGTTGATATATCAAGCTGTAAATGTGGTTTTTTGTTATTTAGCTCTTCTAAAGCGGGTATTAATCTTAGGGCTGCTAGAGAAGATGTTGTGGTGATACGTACTTGGTTATGTGCTTGGCTCACCTGTTCAATTGCCGCAAAAATAAGCTTAAAGCCGCTAGTTGTGTTTTGGCTTAGGTACTCGCCTGATGGAGTTAAGGTTATCTTTCTCACTTCGCGATGAAATAAATCAGTATTCAAGCGGCTTTCTAGATTAGCAATGTGGTGCGATACCGCTGTAGGCGTAATCGCAAGCTCAGCGGCGGCTGCTTTAAAGCTACCTAATCGTGCAGCTGATTCAAAGGCTTTTAAAGCTTGTAATGATATATGCATAGTTGAACCCACCTAAATTTATAGATGAGTATAACTTACTTATAGTGAATTATAACTCGTTTGTTAAATGGCGCACATTTAATGATGATACCAACACATTAACTAATGAGGTATTTACTATGACTACTCTGCTACACATTGATGCTAGTGTGCGTTCAGCTAAAAATGCAAACCCTAATCACGACTCAATCTCTAAAAATATTGCTAAGCAATTTGTAAATCATTTACAGCAAAACAATGCTATAGCTGAGTATATTTACCGTGATGTTGGAATGAATCCACCTTCATTTATTAATCAATCTTGGATTGGTGCTGTGTTTACGCCTGCCAACAAGTTAACGCTAGAGCAAAAAGAAGTACTGGCCGAATCAGATGAATTGATAAATGAATTGGTTAACGCTCATACCATAGTGATATCAACGCCTATGTATAACTATGGCATGCCCGCACAACTAAAAGCATGGTTTGATCAAATCGTTAGGATCAATAAAACATTTGACTTTGATTTGCAGCGGGGGGATTTCCCTTTGCAACCATTATTAAGTGGTAAGCGTTTGCTGGTTATAACCTCAACGGGTGAGTTTGGCTTTGAGGCAGGTGGTATACGAGAGAGTATGAGTCATTTAGTGCCGCACATTAAAACGTTGAGTAAGTATTTAGGTGTTCAGCATATTGATGAAATTGCTTGTGAGTATCAAGAATTTAACGACAGCAGGCATCAACGTTCTTTGACTAATGCCTATGCTAAGGCTGAACAGTTAGCACTGAGATACATCAATTAAGATTACATAACAAAGCCGCAATAAGCGGCTTTGTTGTGTAATGGGGCTTTACATTATAAATTCGATTTAACGTTATTCTACCGAAATGAACACCTCAACTTCTTCACTGCTTTTATAAAACTCATAGTCAGTTTTATATGCTCGGATGTGTGGGCATTGTTCATTACTAAAGTACTGCCAAACTTGACCCCAAACATCTATAACGGTTTGTGGCATGGCTCCTTTGGCGCTAAAGCGAAGGTAGTTACCTGTGGCAAGTGTAGTTTGTTCTGTCTCTGGTGAAGTGACTTGCAGGTCAGTACAAGCAAATACATCAAACTCCCATGTGACATCTGACTCATAGTGAGTGTATACGCCATATACTTTGCTAGATGGCGTTAAATTTGGTGCTATGTCTGTGTAAAATTGCTGCCATAAGCCTGCAATTTTGGCACCTTTACCACTCATTTCGTTCATATTACTGGTGCGAACCTTGAGGCCAAATAAAGTCGTTGGGTTGTCGATATTGATTTTCGTTACTTGCTGATCCATTGCATTTATCCTTGTTTTTTGTTCCCGTTAAAATACCAGAGCATATGTGCTTTAACCTAGCCTTTTTCATTATTTATTTTATTACCCCTCATTTTGTCAACGGCCTTTACAGCTTAAAAAACAGTCATAGCATCCTTATCAGCATCAGGTTAAGATGGGCAAAATAACAATAAAATCAGCGGGTGTTTAATGAATAAGATCAATGCGCTTATCTACTTTTTAGCCTTTAGTAGCGGCTTTTGTATTATGGGAATTGAGCTTTTAGGCGGACGAATTTTAGCGCCGTACTTTGGCAGTAGTGTGCATATATGGGGCAGTATCATCACTGTATTTATGTTGAGCTTATCGATCGGCTATTTGCTTGGTGGCAAGCTTTCAATCCGCAACCCGTCATTAACTAAATATGGCCTAATCTTCTTTGTGGCTAGCATTATGGTTGTGCCGATCGTACTGTTTGCTGAGCCAATTATGACCTTTATTTTCACCTATATTGAAGACAGTCGTTACGGCTCGTTACTGGCTTCAACGGCATTGTTTTTTATCCCAACAACAATACTCGGTATGATCTCACCTTACTCAGTGCGATTATTGGTTACCGATCATGAAAAAAGTGGTCAGGTTGCCGGTGGTTTGTATTTTGTGAGCACTCTAGGAAGCGCCCTTGGCACGATTATTACCTCTTTTTATATGGTGCTAGCATTTGATGTTAACGACATCATTAAAACCTTTGCCGCGGTTTTAGGCTTGCTTGGGTTGCTTGCAATTGTTGTTAGTCAAATAAAAACGAAGGAGCGTACTGTATGTTTAGAGTCTTAATGGTTTGTTTGATCATGACCCTGCCCTTTAATGGCTTTGCCGAAGTAATTCATAAAGAACGCTCGCTTTATCGCAATATTTTAGTGGAGAAGTCTGGCGATTTATTGTGTTTAAAATTTAACGAAAAAACCCGTAAAAGTACGCAAAGTTGTATGTATAAAAGTAAGCCTAAAAAGCTGGTGTTTAATTACACCAAAATGACGTTTGCAAGCTTACTATTTATTGATGACCCTCAGAATGTATTGATCATTGGGTTAGGGGGCGGATCGCTTTCTAATACCATTCATGAGCTTTACCCAAGTGCTAGTATCGAAAACGTCGAAATTGATCCTGCGGTAATCAAAGTTGCCCGTGATTTTTTTAGTTTTGTAGAAACTGATAAAGTAACGTCTAAAGTGCAAGATGGTCGTATTTTTATTAAACGCGCTGCCCTTAAAAAACAAAAGTATGATTGGGTAATTCTTGATGCTTTTAATGGCGACTATATCTCAGAGCACCTGCTTACTAAGGAGTTTTTTACGGAAGTAAAAAGTGTTTTGGCTGATGGCGGAATTATCGCTGCAAATACTTTTTCATCGAGTAAACTTTACCAGCATGAGTCGGCAACTTACTTCGATGTGTTTGGTGACTTTGTCAATGTTGTGACCGATGAAAACTCTAATCGCATTATTTTAGCTGGCTTCGATACTATGCCTAGCCAGCAACAGTTAGCTGAACGAGCCAACAAACTAGCAAATAAGTTAACACCTTACGATGTTGATTTGCAGTTACTCAGCGAGCATTTGTTTTATACTAAGGGTAATCAAGATTGGCCTGCTGATACTAAAGTACTCACTGACCAATATTCACCAGCGAACTTATTAAATTATCAATGATCAAATACGGCTTAATTGCATTTCTTTTATTTGCTTGCTCTGCTGCTACGGCAGAGCACCCTTCTACCGCTCCTTTAGCGGCAAGCCAGCAACAATTGTCTAAACTTTTGAATCAATATAAAGGGAAAATCGTGTTACTCGATTTTTGGGCATCTTGGTGTAGCCCTTGTAGGCGGTCATTTCCTTGGTTTATTGCCATGCAAAGTAAGTATCAAGAGCAAGGACTTAAAGTGATAGCTGTAAACATTGATGTTGAGCGCAGTGATGCTGATGTGTTTTTAACTGAGTTTGCTGTGAACTTTAATATTATTTACGACCCTGATGCTGTTATTGGTAGGCAATACCAACTGAAAGGGATGCCGAGCAGCTTTTTAATCGATAAAGAAGGTATAGTTCGATATCAACACACTGGATTTTTAGCTGATAAATTAGACCTCTATGAAAGCCATATCAAAGAGTTAATTGCTAATTAGTATTATTAAGCAGATAACTTTTGCTGTTATTCGTTTTTGTCGAACATTGCTATCTATTTTATTAATTGCACTAATATTTACTTAGCATGCTAAC
>NZ_JAKEVN010000101.1:0-15649 GCF_022398505.1 Pseudoalteromonas sp. Isolate3
CATTATATAAACAAAAATAAGTAGATCAACTGAATTATTTATTTAATTTAATAATTAATAGTGAGTTAACAATGTTTTTAAATTAAGCAGCAATTGATCAACATTTACCCAATTTGATTTTCGTAATTAGCTCATGAATAAGCCCTAGTTTGATGATAGAATTGCGCTAAACACTGAAACAAAAATAATAGGTGCACCATGAAGGTAATCTCATTCAACATTAACGGCCTGCGCGCCCGTTTACACCAGTTGCAAGCCGTAATTGATAAACATCAACCAGATATTATTGGCTTACAAGAAATCAAAGTGCATGATGAGGCCTTCCCTCTCGAAGACGTGCAAAAAATGGGTTATCACGTTTATTTTCACGGTCAAAAAGCGCACTACGGCGTGGCTATGTTATGTAAGCAAGAACCAAAATCAGTCGTTAAAGGCTTTGCAACCGATACTGACGAGTCACAGCGCCGTATGATCAGTGTTACTGTGACACAAGAAAATGGCCGTGAATTAACGGTGATGAATGGCTATTTCCCGCAAGGCGATAATATTGCCCACGAAACCAAGTTCCCATATAAGCGTCAGTTCTACAAAGATTTAATGACCCATTTAGAAGATAACCACACGCCTGAGCAAGATGTTATCGTGATGGGCGATATTAATATTTCACCGACCGATCTCGACATTGGTATTGGTGAACCAAACCGTAAGCGCTGGTTAAAAACAGGTAAGTGTTCGTTCCAACCAGAAGAGCGTGAATGGCTAAGCACTTTATTAAACTGGGGCTTTAAAGATACATTCCGAGAGCTTTACCCAGAAAAAACCGAGCAATATTCGTGGTTTGATTACCGCTCAAAAGGTTTTGATGACAACCGCGGTTTACGTATTGATGTGATCTTAGCAACTCCAGCGCTTGCTAAACGTTGTGTTGAGTCTGGCATCGATTACGAATTACGTGGTATCGAAAAGCCATCTGATCATGCCCCAATTTGGTCAACTTTTAACGCATGATAGACACTATGCAATGGCAGCTCCCTTTGTGGAGCTGTGTGGCTTTAATACTTTGGCTGAGTTTCGATAAACAAAGCGCATCACAATTATTGGCAACACCAATAAGACAAGTTGGTATACTCGCTTGTGCTTTAGTACTTGCGGTACTGTGGCGTATTAAAGCGGGGATATTGCCAGGCCTCGAATTGCATATTTTAGGGGTCACTGCAGTGACCCTGATTTTAGGTTGGCGACTGGCCATTTTTGCAAGCCTTCTTGCAAGTTTACTCTTGGTATTAGTCGCTCAGCTGCCAGTATCAATACTGCCAGTGCATTTATTGTTTACTGCTTTTTTACCAATTACATTGAGCTATTTGTGTTTTGTGCTTTGCTATAGCTATCTGCCGAGACACTTTTTTATTTATATCTTTTTATGCGCGTTTTTAACCGCTGCTGTTATTGCCTGTATCAAAATACTTACCAGTGGTGTGTTTTATTACTTGCTTGGTGATTACAGTTTTATTGAAATTTCAGAAAACTATCTGATTCTTTGTGCCATAATTTGGTTTCCTGAAGCAATGCTCAATGGCATGGCTATTACCTTGATGATCACCTATCGCCCTCACTGGGTTAAAACCTTTTATGATAAGGACTATTTAGACTCATGAGTCTTCACTATCACTGCCCGCTTTGCAAACTTGAACTTACTCTAACCGACAAAACTTACCGTTGTGACAACAATCACAGTTTTGATATCGCCAAAGAGGGTTATGTCAATTTACTTCCCGTGCAAAATAAAAAGTCTAAACATCCAGGCGATAACCTTGAAATGGTGCAGGCTCGCCGCGCATTTTTAAGTGCCGGGCACTATTTGTTTTTACAGCAAGCTTTAGCAGATTTAGTGACATCACTCGAACCAACTTCAGTGATTGATTTAGGCTGTGGTGAAGGCTTTTACACTCAAGCAATAGCAACGCAATCGAGTGCCGATGTCTATGGTGTCGATATTTCGAAACCCGCGGTAAAATACGCTGCTAAGCGATATGAAAATGCGCATTTTAGCGTTGCCTCAATTAGCCAAGCCCCTTTTGCAGATGCCAAAGCGGATGTGCTTGTTAGTGTGTTTGCACCACTATTTGCACAAGAACTTGCCCGCCTTGCCAAACCACAAGCTAGCTTAATTGTTGCAAGCCCTGGCCCTTGGCACCTAAAAGAGTTAAAAGCATTTATTTATTCCGATGTTAAACCACATACTGAGATAGAACCACCAGCGGGTTTCGGCAAAGAGTCGACGAATTTACTAGAGCAACAGGTGTTGTTATCTGTCGATGAGATTAAACATTTAATTATGATGACGCCGTTTGCATGGAAGTTTCGCCCAGAGCATTGGCAGCAGATAGAGCAGCAAGGCCCACAAAAAATTACGTTATCGTTTTATGTGAGCCAGTTTATTCGGGATTAAAAATGCTCTTTAGTGAAGGCTTTATCCATTTTTTCGAACATATCCTTTAACAGTTGAGCTAAATCTATATAGCGTGGTTTTTCAGTCGTTAATTGTGACTGATAACCATGCGCCTTCATTTTACTGTGCAATTCTGTATACCAACTTAGCATCGCTGGTTCTAATCTGGTTTGAGCACGTCTTCCTAACCACAACAAACCTTGCAGCGGAAGTGACAAAAAGAATAGCGCAATAGTGATAGCTTGGGGAAAATAATCACTGCCTAAGTAATTAACTTGCATGAATACGGTCAGCATTGCCAAAATTGGCATCACAGTAATTGCCAGATCAGTAGCTTTGATCACTCTAAATTCGGCAAACAATGGAGCGAGCTCTTGTCGCATCGGCCATTTTTTAGCGTACTGACGACCTGTTTGCACTTGTGACATGACACCTTTTTGCATCATCACTCCTAGGGTTTTCATCTCGTTTCACAACCGAGTGTAACACACTCCCGGATACAATCCCTGCAAAACCTGTCCTAGTTCTAATACCAAATTAATGGTAATGAGACTAACGTTTAAAGTCTAAATGAGATAAAATGTTATCGGCTTAAGTCAACTAGACTTTAGTGTAATTACAGCCTAGCTTTGTTAAGTGTAGCAACAAAATACTTATTTACTATACTGGCAAAGAATTCTAATTATCAAGCCTTAATACACACTGACTGATATCGTACTTTTAGGACCTAGCTATGCCGAAGCACCTTTGCTCACCACATCACGTTTTAGTACTAAACTGTGGTAGTTCGAGTTTAAAATTTGCCATTTTAGATGCCACCACTTCTGACGAAGTTATTTCAGGATTAGCTGAACGCCTTGGATCAGATACGCCTTCAATAAAATATAAATATAATGGTGAAAAACAACTTATTGAACTTGCAAAAGGACAAGCCCATGATGCAGCAATTAATAAACTTGTTTACCTGGTCAAAAACTTAGGTCTTGAGGATAAGTTAGTTGCCGTGGGCCATAGGGTCGTACATGGTGGCGAACATTTTACCGAGTCAGTATTAATTGATAATGACGTATTAATAGAAATCGAGAAAACGGCAGCATTAGCGCCTTTACATAATCCAGCGAATTTATTAGGTATTCGCACCGCACAGCAAGCGTTCTCGACACTACCACAAATTGCGGTGTTTGATACTGCGTTTCATCAAACTATGCCAAAAATTGCCTACTTATATGCATTACCTTACTCGCTTTATAAAGAACATGGTGTAAGACGTTATGGTTTCCATGGCACGAGCCATTATTATGTTGCCGGTGAAGCGGCGAAATTACTCGGCAAAGAACGCCAGCAAACTAATGTGATCAGTGCGCATTTAGGTAATGGTTGTTCTGTGTGCGCTATTAAAGATGGTAAGAGTGTTGATACCAGTATGGGGCTTACCCCACTGGAAGGCTTAGTCATGGGTACGCGCAGTGGTAGCATCGATCCTGGTTTATTCACCTTTTTGACTCAACAACTTAATTATTCAGTTCAAGAAATTGATGATTTGTTGAATAAACAAAGTGGTCTGTTAGGCATTAGTGAATTATCAAATGACTGTCGCACTATTGAAGAAGCGGCTGTTGAAGGCCACCCACAAGCAAACCTTGCTCTCGATATTTTCTGTTACCGCTTAGCAAAACAAATCGCTGCGTTCTTGGTGCCTCTGCAACGCCTTGATGCGCTTATTTTTACCGGTGGCATTGGTGAAAACTCAGACATCATTCGTGACAAAGTGATTTCACACTTAGGCTTTTTAGGCCTTGAGTGTGATGAAGCTGCTAACTTAGCTGCTCGCTTTGGTAAAGAAGGCCTAATTTCAAAAGGCCAAGCGCATGTTAAAGCGTTTGTGATCCCAACAAATGAAGAATGGGTTATTGCTAACGATGCAGCCCGCATTGCAAAGGAGGCTTAAGTAAATGGCACGTAGAATTATGTTGATCCCTATTTCAACTGGGGTTGGTTTAACATCTGTTTCTGTTGGTTTGGTACGTGCTCTAGAGCAAAAAGCGCTTAAAGTTAACTTTTTCAAACCCATTGCACAGCCACGCTCTGGCGATACAGGCCCAGAAAAGTCGACGCAAATTGTTACCCATGGCTCGCCAATTAATCCACCGACACCATTCGATTTGAGCTATGCAGAGCAAATGATTGGTGATGGTAAAGGCGACGACTTACTAGAAGAAATCGTAGAGCGCTTTGAAAGCACCATTAAAGAAGACGAAATCGCCATTATCGAGGGTATGGTGCCAACACGTCGTCAGCCTTATGCTGGACGCGTAAACCGTGAAATTGCGCAAACGCTAGGTGCTGATATTGTTTTTGTTTTAACGCCTAGTAACGATAGCAATGACCAAATTGAAGACCGTTTAGAAATCGCCTCTGGCAACTATGGCGGTGTTAATCACCCTCGCGTGTTAGGCTGTATTTTCAATAAAGTAAATGCGCCATTGGATGACGAAGGTCGTGCACGTGCAGATCTTGTTGAGGCCCATGAACCTGAACAACTCGAGAACGAATTAAACCGTTTAGCATCGCTGCCTATTTTCAGAAAGCACCCATTTAAGTTATTAGGCTCAATTCCTTGGGATTTTGACCTAGTAGCACCGCGTGTACGAGATTTATGTGAATACTTAAAAGCTGAAGTAATTAACGAAGGTGACATGGCTCACCGCCGTTTACGTCGCGTCACTTTCTGTGCCCGTACAGTGTCGAATATCTTAAGCCACTTTACCCCTGGAGCATTGCTGGTAACTCCTGGCGATCGCTCTGATGTATTAGTTGCAGCTTGTTTATCAGCCATGAATGGCACCAAGCTTGGGGCAATTTTATTAACTGGTGGTTTTAAACCTGAAGATCGCATTATGAAATTATGTGAACAAGCGATGGATACAGGTTTACCAATTATCGCAACAGAAGAAGATACGTGGCGTACCTCACTGTTACTGCATAACTTCAATATGGAAGTGCCTTGTGATGATGATCAACGCATCGATAAAGTAAAAGATCACAACGCCAGCCATATTGACTCAGACTGGTTAGACAGCCTTGCACAAAGTGTTGGTCGTACTCGTAAAATGTCTCCTCCAGCATTTCGCTTCTTACTAACGGATAAAGCCCGTCAAGCGAATAAAACGGTTGTTTTACCAGAAGGTAATGAGCCACGTACTATTAAAGCTGCTGCTATTTGTGGTCAACGTGGTATTGCTAAAACAATCCTTCTTGGCGATAAAGAAGAGATTTTACGTATTGCTGAACAACAAGGTGTTGAGCTTAACGATAACGTAACCATTATTGAGCCAGCTGATGTAATCAACGATTACGTGGCGCCTATGGTAGAGATTCGTAAAAACAAAGGCTTAACAGAAGTGGTCGCACAAGAGCAATTACTAGATAACGTAGTACTTGGCACCATGATGCTTGAACAAGGTAAAGTAGACGGCTTGGTGTCAGGTGCTGTTAACACAACAGCTAACACGATTCGCCCACCGCTACAATTGATTAAAACGGCTCCGGGTTCATCGTTAGTATCATCGGTATTCTTTATGCTATTACCTGATCAAGTACTTGTTTACGGTGACTGCGCTATCAATCCAGATCCTACCGCTGAGCAATTAGCTGATATTGCTATTCAATCGGCTGATTCAGCTGCCGCATTTGGCATTGAACCTCGCGTTGCAATGATCAGCTACAGCACGGGTACGTCAGGCTCAGGCGCTGATGTAGAGAAAGTCCGTGAAGCCACTAAGCTTGCCCAGCAAAAGCGCCCAGACCTAGTGATTGATGGCCCGCTTCAATACGATGCAGCTATTATGGAAAATGTAGCAATTAAGAAAGCACCCGATAGCCCTGTGGCAGGTAAAGCAACCGTGTTTGTATTCCCAGACTTGAATACTGGTAATACAACTTACAAAGCAGTACAACGTAGTGCTGATTTAATTAGTATTGGCCCAATGCTTCAAGGTATGCGCAAGCCGGTAAATGACTTAAGTCGTGGTGCATTAGTAGACGATATTGTTTACACCATTGCCCTTACAGCGATTCAAGCTAAGCAAGTCGAAAGCATAGAAAATTAACCCTTCAAAATTTAGGCTAATTTATAAAACCTTTATAAATTAGCCTATTAGCTTCTTTATACTGACCTATTCCCATATTTATCCACAGATTCTGTGGACAACATTTAAAGACTGAGCTGAGTAATTCCTCAGCAATCAAAATTATTGCGCTTTATCTTAACTTTGTTTACCTATACTATAAATTCAAAGGCTTCAAAGGTAGGATCGCAGATGTCAAAACAAACGTTACAACTTCATAGTGAAGAACTTACCATTCATAGTTTAGATGTCGATGCGACGATTGATCCTACCCTACTTCAACAAGCTATTTTCTTTATTGCTAAAACCGCTGATGAGTTGTCTATAGTGTGTCCAAGTAGTTTTGAGCTAGACAGTCTTGATCAAGAAACGGATTGGTTGGCACTTGAGGTGATTGGCCCTCTTGGTTTTTCACTAACAGGTATCATGGCAAATATTTCTGGAGTACTGGCAAAAGCGTCGATTTCGATTTTTGCTTTATCAACTTACGATACCGATTATGTACTGGTGAAGAAGCAAAGTATGGCCAAGGCAATTACAGCCCTGAAAAAAGACGGTTACCATGTGCTAGGTGATGTTAAATAAGCCATGACTAACGAAGTTCAATACTTACCCGAACGCAGCCTCAGAAAAGCGCGCTGCATGGATATTAAAAGCCCATTTACTGGGCGTGTAAAAAGCATTAGCGAGCACCCAGAGCCATTTTTCCGCTTTGCGACACTTGGACCAAGTATTAGTGTTGAATTAACTAGTCACAACATCATCGCACCATTCGATGGCACCCTATTACAAGTTAAAAATGCCGGTAAAGAATACATTTTACAGGCAAAAAACGGTTTAAAAGTTTTATTAAACTTATCGTTTTCATCGGTTGAAGAACATATTAATCACACCAATATTGCAAAATTAAATGGCAGTAAAATTAGCCAGGGTGAACGGTTAGCCTATTTTGATTTACGCGAGCTGAGCAGCCCAATGCTCGGTACTCTTTGCGTACTCAATAGCCAACACCTTGGCCCTCTGTATTATTCACTATCTCAGGTCATTGCTGGGGTAGACACATTACTCACTGTAACTAAAAAGTAGAATTTATGACTATCATGTACGGTATCAGCAACTGCGATACAATTAAAAAAGCCAAGAAATATTTAACTGATAACAACCAAGAATTTACTTTCCATGATTACCGTAAAGACGGCATTAGTGCTGAGCTAGTTAATGAGTTTGCAGCACATATTGATTGGCAAGATTTAGTTAATAAACGCGGCACAACTTACCGCCAATTATCTGATGAGCAAAAACAAAACCTAGATAAAGAATCAGCATTAGCATTACTGGTTGAGCAACCTGCAATGATCAAGCGTCCGGTACTCGTGCATAACGGCCAGTACTACTTAGGTTTTAAAGCAGCTCAATACGATGAGATTTTTGCCTAATGACTCACCCTGTTATTGAACTTGCTCAAGCACTTATCCAGCGTGAATCAGTAACGCCTGAAGATGCCGGTTGCCAAGCGTTAATGAACGAACGTTTGGAAAAGCTAGGGTTTAATATAGAATCACTGTTTTTCACTGATACCTTAAATACTTGGGCTCGTAAGGGAGATGCGTCACCGCATTTTTGTTTTGCGGGTCACACCGATGTTGTACCAACTGGTCCCGAGAAAAATTGGCAGCACCCGCCCTTTTCGGCACTAGTAGAAGACGGCATGTTACATGGTCGCGGTGCAGCCGATATGAAAGGTTCTTTAGCTGCAATGGTGGTTGCCACCGAGCGTTTTGTGACTAAGCACCCAGATCATAATGGATCTATTTCGTTTTTAATTACTTCTGATGAAGAAGGCCCGTTCATCAACGGCACAACTCGTGTTATCGATACCCTTGAAGCGCGTGGTGAGAAGATTGATTTATGCTTAGTCGGCGAGCCATCATCACGGGATGAACTTGGCGATGTGGTAAAAAATGGTCGACGAGGCTCATTAACTGGCTTTTTAACCATTAAAGGTGTGCAAGGCCATGTTGCTTATCCGCATCTTGCTCAAAATCCGATTCACTTAGCCGCCCCTGCGTTAACTGAGCTAAGTCAAACCGAGTGGGATCAAGGTAACGAATTTTTCCCTGCAACGAGCTTTCAGGTTTCGAATATTAACGGTGGCACCGGTGCCGGAAATGTGATCCCAGGTGAACTTGAGATTCAATTTAACTTCCGCTTTAGCACAGAAGTTACACACCAGCAGCTACAACAACGAGTCGTTGATATTGTTGAAAAACACAATCTGAATTATGAGTTAAATTGGATTGTAAATGGACTGCCGTTTTTAACCGACCACGGCCCGTTAGTTGATGCAACTGTGCATGCTATTAAGCAGGTGACTGGACGCGAAACAGCGCTTGAAACCACTGGTGGGACATCTGATGGTCGTTTTATCGCACAAACAGGTGCTAAAGTCATTGAACTTGGCCCGCGTAATGAAACCATTCATAAAGTAAACGAATGTGTTAGCACAGAGGATTTAATTCAACTTGCTGATATTTACGAAATCATTTTAGAGCAACTGCTTACATGAACCAAGCTGAGCTTAAACAATGCGCCACCGGGTCATGTAGCTCACATTTAGTTGAGCTACAACACCATCGCTTGCATCGTGATATTGTCGATGATTTTTTAGCTCTTCAGCAAGGTGCGAAAGAAGCGGGTATTGATCTGACAATTGCCTCAAGCTTTCGTGACTTTCAACGTCAAAGCGCTATTTGGAATGCAAAATTTCAGGGCCTTCGACCGGTTTATACCCTTGCACAAAAAACGGTAGACTTAGAAAGCTTGAGTGATATTGAAAAGTGCCACGCTATAATGCTTTACTCCGCACTACCTGGGGCAAGCAGACATCACTTTGGCACCGACCTCGACATCTACGATAACCGCCCTATTGACGATGATTATCAGCTGCAATTAACGCCAGATGAGTATTCGGCCACTGGGCCGTTTGCAAAGCTTGCTGCATGGCTTGATAATAACCTCGAAAAGTATGGTTTTTATCGCCCTTACCAAGAATATAAAGGGGGGGTTGCCCCTGAGCCTTGGCATATAAGTCATATCAATGCATCGCATAAGATGATGCAATATTTGTCAGTTGAAACATTACAGCAATGTATTGAACAAAGTGAACTTATTGGCAAGCAAGCGATACTAGCCGAACTAAACACCCTGTATGAACGCTACGTGTTAAATATTAATACGCCAAAATCTAAAGGCTGCGCTTTTTAGTCATTAAAAACACCAGTACAGCGCCAAGAATCAAGGCGCTGGCTGTGATTAAACGCGCTGTTAATTGCTCATCTAAAAATACCACCCCTGCTAACGTAGCAAGCACTGGAACCGTTAGCTGTACCACACCTGCTTGGCTACTTTTAAGCCTTGGTAGTGCAATATACCAAATGCTATAACCAAGGCCTGATGCTAAAGCTCCTGAAGCTATCGCCAAATAAACGCCTGTTGCTGTGATACCCTGCCAATCGACAATGGCTAGAAAGACTAAAATTGGCACAAGTATTAAACTTCTTAGAAAATTAAAGCTGGTTGCTTGCAAAGGTGAGCTGCATGATTTTCCACGAATACTGTAAACACCCCACGCTACACCACTTAACGCCATGAGCATTGCTGGCATGAAAGAAGGCACCGTCGCTGAGGGCAGCATTAGGTAAATAAAACCCGCAAATGCGACAAATAAAGCCCCCCACTGCACTTTACTGAGCGGCTCTTTATTTAAAACACTATGGCCTATCATGGTTAACTGCACTGCCGAAAATAAGATAAGTGCGCCTGTACCTGTATTTAAATCAACATAGGCAACTGAAAAACACAGCGCGTAAACAAATAAACTAAGGGCGCTGATATTGTTACCTTTATCGGATAAAGGTTTAGCCCTTTGCGATTTTAATTGCCTTAACTTTGCTTGCCATAACAGTAAGCCAAGCAACATAAATGCCCCACTTGCTAAGCGAATAGCAGTAAAGCTCAAAGGATCAATATCACCACTTTGTAATGCCATTCGGCACAGCAAAGAATTAGCTGCAAAAGCACTAAGTGCAATCAAGGTATACAGTATAGTGCTCAACAAATGCAGTGTCCTTTAACGTTACAAAACAGAAGACCAGAAAGTTGTCTATTAACTTACGATTTTTTACATAATTTATCATAGAAGGTTAAGCCGCGTATGCTAATCTGAGTACATTGTTTAAAAGGAGTGTTCAGTGCATCGACGTTTATTTATTGGAGCTGCTTTACTGTTATCTGGTTGCAGTACCATAGGTATTACTGATCTATTCCAAGATTATGCGACGCAGCTAAAACCTGTGCGCCAAGCTGTTTCTCAAAATAACATAGCAAGTGCTCAGCAACTTTTGCCGAGCAACAGCCGAGGCCATAGTAACTATTTATTGAATCAGCTTGAAACGGCCCGTCTTGAGTTTTTGGCTAAACAAAATTCCGAGGCCAATGAGACCTTTGAAGCTGTTTATCAAAATATGGAAAAAAAGCGTCAAGCAGCCAAAGTACAGCTAAGTGCAGGCCTTGAACAAACAAACTCATTATTGACCAATGATTCAGTGATTGGTTATGAGCCAGCAGCCTATGAAATGACTATGCTGCATAGCTACAAAGCACTGAGCTATGTATTTGATAAACAACTTGAATCTGCATTAGTTGAAGTTAGACGTGCTAATAAAGTGCAAGAAGATGCATTAAAAGACAACCAAGCTGTACTTGATGAACAAGCAGAAAAGGCAGCCGAAGGCTACCCTGATATGGCTGAGCTAATTGGTAATGTCAAAAATGGCTTTCAAAATGCCTTTACGTTTTATTTGTCTGGTCTACTTTATGAGGCAGATAAACAGTTTGATGATGCCTATATCGACTATAAGAAAGCACTCGAAATAAATAGCGAAAATAGCTACTTACAGCAAACAGTGTTACGCCTTGCCAAAAAGCAAGGGTTTGATCAGGATTTTGAAGAATTTAGCAAACGCTTTGGCAAGCTAAAGCAAACTCAAGCAAACACAGGCCAAGTAATTGTAATTGCAGAGCAAGGGTTAATACCAGCAAGGCAAGAGTTTCATTTACGATTACCCATTTATACCTCCCGGGGTGATGCACGCTTTTACAGTATTGCCATGCCTGTTTATCGCGATGCGCCTTATGCGGGCAGTGATAAAACAGTGAATCTCGATGGCGAAAACTTACCGCTGACACCCATTGTTAGGCTTGAAGCGCTGGCAGCAAAAACTTTAAAAGATCAAAGTGCTGGCAGAATAACCCGCCAGGTTATGCGATTGGTTGCGAAAGAAAAGATGCGTGCAGAATTGGCAAGAAGCGGCGGCGATGTCGGTAATATTTTAGCGAATATTTATAACATTGCATCAGAGCAGGCTGATACGCGAAGCTGGTCGACTTTACCAAGTCAACTGAGTATTGCTCAGCACGCGATGCCAGCAGGTCAGCACGCTTTAACAGTGCCAGGGCATGGCGAAATAGACTTTACGGTTAGTAAGCAAAGGTTAACCTTGATTTTTCTAACCTCTATAAATAACTACTACGACACACATGTCGTACAACTCTAGGAGCAATGATGAAATACTTAGTGCCACTATTAACCATTTTACTTGTTGCGGCTTGCTCCTCACGCCCTACCACTTCTGGCATTGGTGTTGAGCAGGCATCACAACAGTATAACCAACAACTGATTGTTAATAACCCTGAACTTGGCAAGAAATTAGCCATTACAGATGTAAAAACACGCCAAACAAATGGCTTAACAGATGTTGTTGTGACACTGGCAAGCCAGTACAAAAAGTCTCAATACTTACAGTATCAATTTACTTGGTATGACGCTGATGGCTTTGTTATTCGCGGCAACCATTCGCCTTGGCAACCTATCACTTTATTTGGATTTGCTAAAACCCAGTTACCGGGCCTAGCCCCGACAGCAAATGCTGTCACCTTCTCGCTTGCAGTGCGTGAAGTGTCAACAGAAGCACAAGAATTTGAAGATTAAGGATACTACAATGAAATTACTTTCTGTTAAGTCGGCTGCGGCCGTTGCAATGACAAGCGCTTTATTGCTGTCTGGTTGTGCAAATAAAGCCGTTGTTAGCTATGGTGATGCACAAGCTGTTGAAACTACTGATATAAATTTTGGCTCAACGGACCTACAAAAAGTAGCAAGCCAAATGACAGACTCGTTACTTGCCTCTCCTGTGGTTGGTACCATGACAGCAAATACTCGCCCTATCGTATTTGTTGAGCGTATTAAAAACAAAACGAGCGAGCATATTGATACTGAATCAATTACTGATTCAATCTCAACACAGTTATTACGCAGTGGTAAGTTCCGCTTTGTTGATATGACCCGTGTTGAAGCTGTGCGTGAGCAACTTAATTTCCAAAACGTCGATCCACTTGTTGACCCAAATACAGCGATTGCTTTTGGCCAGCAAGTTGGTGCGCAATATATGTTATACGGCAACTTATCGAGCATTGTTAAATCAAATGCTGACAAGGCTGATGTTTATTACAAATTCACAATGCGTTTAATGGATTTAAAAAGCGGTCTAGTTGAATGGGCTGATGAAACTGAAATCCGTAAAACTCGCGAGAAATCAACTTTTGGCTGGTAGCCAGGAGGGTATATGAAATACCTAATTACTATCCTAGCAAGCTGTTTATTACTGAGCTCGCCTAGTTATGCTGATTATCAGCGTAACAAAGCAGTACCAGTACAACAGGTGTTGTTTGGCTCTGTACAATCCGTACGAACCATTACCGAACAAGAGCTAGTCAGAGATAAAACAAACGGCTGGGAAACGTTTGGTGGTGCGCTTATTGGCGGCGTTATCGGTAACCAGTTCGGTGGCGGCAGTGGCCGCACTGTAGCAACCATTTTAGGTTCGATGATTGGTGGCTCTGTTGCTCACAACCGTCAACAAACAAGTCGCGTTATACAATATCAGCTCGTTGAATTGATGATCAAAGTAGAAAGCGGCGAGCAGTTCATGGTTGTGCAAGACAAAGATAACCAAATGCTGTTTAACCAAGGTGATAAAGTACGCCTGGTGTACCTCACCGATAACACGGTACGTGTTGATAAAGCGTATTAAAAAAGCGAGCCTCGGCTCGCTTTTTTTAGCTTTGTCGATAATCAGCGAAGAATCGCTGCATCTTACTCATGGCTTCTGTTAAATCATCTTTGTTTGGTAAAAACACCAATCTGAAATGATCAGGATCAGGCCAATTAAATGCGCGACCATGCACTAATAAGATTTTCTCAGCTTTGAGTAAATCTAAAATCATGCGTTCATCATTTTTGATATTAAAGTGTGCTGTATCCACTTTCGCAAATGCATATAGCGCCCCTTTAGGCTTTTTACAGCTAATACCATCAATGGCATTTAAACCACGCCATGCAATATCTCGCTGAACGTACAGCCGACCACCTGGGTTAATAAGGTTATCAATCGACTGCACACCACCTAACGCTTGCTGAATAGCGTATTGTGCAGGTACGTTGGCACATAATCGCATAGACGCCAGCATATCTAGGCCACGACTTAAGTCGTCCATCATGCTAGTACGACCGCTTAACACCATCCAACCCATTCGCAAACCCGCAGCGCGGTACGTTTTGGCTAAGCCATTAAAAGTGATGATTGGCACATCATCACACAATGCACCAATAGAGCTGTGTGTGACACCGTCGTACAAGATTTTCTCGTAAATTTCATCGCTCAATAGCAAAAGCTTGTGTTCACGAGCAATATTGATAAGTTCCATCAAAAGATCATCACTATACACCGCACCGGTGGGGTTATTAGGGTTAATAAGCACCAGTGCTTTGGTCTTTGAAGTGATCTTCGATTTTATATCAGCAATATCAGGGAACCAATCTTGTTCTTCATCACATAGATAATGCACAGGGTTACCCCCTGCTAATTTAACCGATGCTGTCCACAGCGGATAATCCGGTGCGGGAATAAGCACTTCGTCGTCATTATCAAGTAATGCTTGGGTGGTCATTTGAATTAATTCGCTGACCCCATTACCGATATAAATATTATCGACATCAAGATTAAATAAACCGCGTTGCTGATAGTGTTGATAGACAGCCACACGGGCTGAGTAGAGGCCTTTAGAGTCACAGTAGCCTTGGGCTGAATATAAGTTACGAATGATATCTTTGTGCATATCTTCAGGCATATCAAAGCCAAAGGCAGCCGGGTTGCCAATGTTTAGCTTTAATACTTTTTGCCCTTCATCTTCCATTTTTCGAGCTTGTGCAAGCACAGGCCCACGTATGTCATAACAGACACCGTCTAGTTTGTGACTCTTTTTGATTTGTGACATGGTTACCTCTACTAATTAGCCTTAAGACTAACCTAGTACGGGGCCACCACGCCAGAGGATTTTTGCGGTTATAACTGAAATAAATTCAAGTTTTTAGCGATTAGCAAACCAAGCTTGTAGTTTTTCTACAGAACCTGATACTTGAACATCTAAACTCTGTGAGTTTTGCTCTGCAGTTGCTAGATCATTTTGATTAAGTGCTTGTTCGATTGACTGCGCAAGTTTAGACAGGCTCGCAGCACCAAATTGGGCTGCATTTGATTTTAAACTGTGTGCATGTCGTGCTGCAGCTTCGTTATCTGAACCAAGATTTGCAAGTACCTCAGAGCCTAAACGCTGAAATTCACTACAACAAAAGGTCAAGGTGTCGGCAAATTGGTCACCTAAAAGTGATTCCATCCCTTCAAGTGCACTCTCATCGATTGTGATTGTCGTCATCTTTATCCCTTAATCAAAAACGTAATTATATAAATCGCAACTTTAGCCGTTCATAGCTAAAAAGCAAACCTGCTTTGCGAGTTAAGCTCATGTATACTAGGCATAGTTTTGATTTACACCTGAGTTCGTATGGCTAGAGAATTGTGCTCACATTGTGGCTTTTCAGTTAAAACCTGTTTATGTGATTCAATAAGCATAATCAATAATAAACTAAAAATCATTATATTACGCCACCCTAATG
>NZ_JAKEVN010000102.1:0-15602 GCF_022398505.1 Pseudoalteromonas sp. Isolate3
TAGTTGATTGCTAAGGCGATTAACGACCCAAATTTGCTTGGTGACAATAGCGTTTTGGACCCACCTGACCCCATGCCGAACTCAGTAGTGAAACGAAACAGCGCCGATGATAGTGTGGCATTTGCCATGTGAAAGTAGGACATTGCCAGGCTCCAAATTAAAGAAAGCCCGATTCGAAAGAGTCGGGCTTTTTTGCGTCTGGAGCTGTCAGCTTTCAGCCGTCAGACGTCAGCTGAAATATGGGGTTGTATAGTGCTGAGACTCCCTCAGCAACAAAACCTTGTAGGAGGCACGTCAGTGCCGAATTAAGCCCATAAAAAACATGCATGGCTACGATTAGACTTAAAGCTTTATTCTTGCAACTCCCAATTCGCTCATCTGCCGTTCATTAAATTAACTTTGCTTTGTTTATGGCTTTGATTTAGGATCAAATCAGTTTAAAAGCAAGAACTAATGGCCTGTGTCTAGATTACTTATTTGTTTATTATTATTTTTTTCGAGTGCTTCAAGCTTTGCAGTTGAAGTGACTAATTTATATCAAGATACCCTTAAAGTTGCGGACAAATCACGTGATGCTCGTTTGGCAGCAAGTCGTGAAGCGCTGCTAAATGTATTGGTGAAAGTGAGTGGTGATACAAGCGCTGATCAAAACTCTGTAGCTAAACAGCGTATCCGTGACATTTCAGATTATATGCTCAAATTTGAATATGACGAAAAAGCAGATGGTAGTTTAAATCTGGTTGTTAAGTTTGAAGCTAACAAAATTAATGCATTGCTTAAAGATCTAGGCTTGCCATTGTGGGGCACGCGTCGTCCATTAGTGGCTATTTGGTTAGCGATTGAAGACAATTGGCGTCGTGAACTAGTTACACAAGAGTCGTATCCGCAGCTTGAGCAACTTATTTATGACAAAGCGGATCGTCGTGGTTTACCTGTAGTTGTACCATTACTAGATTTGCAAGACCGCGCTATCGTTGGCATTCCTGAAGTATGGGGTAACTTTTCTGAGCCCGTCGAGCAAGCTTCCAGCCGTTACAGCGCAGAGCGCAGTATTACCGCAAGAATGTATCAACAGGCTGATTCAGAAACGTGGATCCTTGATTGGCGTTTTACTAATGCAGAATTATTTGATACTAATCGTTTGATGGGTGATAAGCAGCAAATTGTTGCTGATATGATTGACAGTTTAGCGGGCGGTTTAGCACAAGAGTATGCAATCGATCCTACAATGATTGGCCAAATAGCTACAGCTACCTTTTATCTTAAAGGCATTAATAACTTCGTAGATATTGAATTCGCTAAACGCCGCTTAGAAAGCTTAAGTGTTGTTACACGAGCAGTGATATCTGTACGTACTCCAGATGCAGTGCAATTTACAGTAAATCATACTGGCAGCATGAATGATTTCAGAAAAGCGTTAGAGCTTGATACTGCCTTTAAAGCCCATCAGGATCCTCGTGACTTTTATCAGGTAGTCAACAAAGACGAACTTGAATATCAATGGAAGGGGCTTTAATCACAGTGCAAGAACCAATGCAAATGGCATTGCCAGTTACTTTGCCTGATGATGAAACATTTACCTCTTATTTTGGTGGCGAAAATTCTCTTGAAGTTAGTCACCTTAAAGATGCGTTTACAAAGCTTAGTAATAAATTTCAATATACCTACTTATGTGGATTAGGTGATTCTGGCAAGTCACACCTTTTGTATGCTACCTGTATTCACGCCCAAGAGCGTGGCTTATCAACTATGCTGCTTTCGATGCGTGAAGTGATTGATTATGGTCCTGTTGTACTTGAAGGCCTCGAAAATCTTGATGTGCTATGTATTGATGATGTGCACCTGGTGGCCGGAAATGATGTATGGGAAAAGGGATTATTTAACTTTTTCAATCGGTTCAATGAGCCTGGTAAATACCTTGTTGTAACAGCTGATTTATTACCCGATATGTTGCATATTAATTTACCTGATTTAGTATCTCGTTTGAAATGGGGCACGACATTGCAAATTCGCTCAATGAGTGATGATGACAAAGCCGAAGCTTTAGTTCGACGTGCTCACATGCGTGGTCTTGAACTTACCGAAGAATGTGCACGCTTTTTATTAACGCGATTAAGCCGTGATATGCGCGCATTATTAGATGTTTTAGATAAACTTGACCATGCCTCAATGGCTGCACAAAGAAAATTAACAATTCCTTTTATAAAATCAACGTTAAAGCTTTAGTAGGGCTAGAATCTAGTCCTTGCTTTCAGTTATCATTAGCTATTACAAAAATCCTTCTGTGAAAGACCAGGTACTCAATGAACTTAGAAAATATTTTAGCGCAAGCACTAGAGGCTGTTGCCAGTGCGAATGAAATCGCGCAATTAGAAGATATCAGGGTTAATTACCTTGGTAAAAAAGGTGAAATCACCAACTTACTTAAAACGCTTGGCAAGATTGCCCCTGAAGAGCGTAAAGAAGCGGGTCAAGTGATTAACCAAGCAAAACAAGAAGTACAAACAGCGATAAACGAAAAGCGTGAGTTACTAGCAAGTAAGGCTCTTGAAGAGAAGCTAGCGGCAGAAACGATCGACGTAACTTTACCGGGTCGTGTTATGCCTACAGGTGGCTTACACCCAGTAACTCGTACAATTGAACGTATAGAAAGCTTTTTTGGTGAGTTAGGTTTTGCGGTTAAATCAGGTCCTGAAGTTGAAGATGATTTTCATAACTTCGATGCGCTAAATATTCCTGAGCACCATCCAGCGCGTGCTGATCATGATACTTTCTATTTCAACCCAAAACTTGTGTTACGTACGCAGACAAGTGGTGTACAAATTCGTACCATGGAAACTGAACAGCCACCACTGCGTATCATCTCTCCAGGCCGTGTTTACCGTAATGATTATGACCAAACACACACGCCAATGTTCCATCAAGTCGAAGGCTTAATGGTTGACACAGATGTAAGCTTCACTGAGTTAAAAGGTATTCTGCACGACTTCTTACGCAACTTTTTTGAAGAAGACATGGAAATTCGTTTCCGTCCTTCTTACTTCCCATTTACTGAGCCATCAGCTGAAGTTGATGTTATGGGTAAAAACGGCAAGTGGTTAGAGGTATTAGGCTGTGGCATGGTTCACCCTAACGTTCTTAAATCAGTGGGTATTGATCCAGAAAAATACACTGGCTTCGCATTCGGTATGGGTGTTGAGCGTTTAACCATGTTGCGCTACGGCGTAAACGACCTACGTGCATTTTTCGAAAACGATTTAAAATTCCTAAACCAGTTCCGTTAAGAGTGAAGATATAAAATGAAATTTAGTGAAAAGTGGTTAAGAGAGTGGGTTAACCCAGCAATCGACACGCAGGCTCTTTCGGAACAGTTATCAATGGCTGGTCTTGAAGTTGATGGTGTTGAGCCAGCGGCTGCGGAGTTTACAGGCGTTGTTGTAGGTGAAGTTGTTGAATGTGGTCAACACCCTGATGCTGATAAATTACGTGTGACGAAAGTAAACGTAGGTGGTGATGAGCTACTTGATATCGTTTGTGGCGCACCTAATTGTCGTCAAGGTTTAAAAGTAGCGGTTGCTACTGTAGGCGCTGTATTGCCAGGCGATTTTAAAATCAAAAAAGCCAAACTTCGTGGTCAACCTTCACATGGTATGCTTTGCGCATTCGTTGAGTTAGGTATCAGCGAAGAAGGCGATGGCATCATGGAATTACCAAGTGATGCACCAATCGGCACTGATTTACGTGAATACTTGAGCCTAGATGACAACATTATTGATGTTGACTTAACACCAAACCGTGGTGATTGTTTAGGTATCAAAGGTCTGGCGCGTGAAGTGGGCGTACTTAACAGTGTTGATGTAAATACACTTGAAATCACACCAGTTGCTGCAACGATTGACGACAAAGTATCGATTGAGCTTGTAAATGATGAAGCGTGTCCTCGTTATTTAGGTCGTGTAATCAAAGGTATCAACCTTGATGCAGAAACACCACTTTGGATGGTAGAAAAACTTCGTCGCAGTGGCATTCGCTCAATTGACCCGGTAGTTGATGTTACAAACTACGTGTTACTAGAGCTAGGTCACCCAATGCATGCATTTGATTTAAATGCGATTGAAGGTGGCATTAAAGTACGTAGCGCAAACGCGGGTGAAGAGTTAGTTTTGCTAGATGGCAACACTGCAAAACTTAACGAGTCTACACTTGTGATTGCTGATCACAACAAAGCACTTGCCATTGCAGGTATTTTTGGTGGTGAAAAGTCAGGTGTGACTGAAGCAACATCAGACATCTTATTAGAAAGCGCATTCTTTAACCCTGTCGCTATTGCAGGTCAAGCACGTAGTTACGGCTTACACACTGATGCATCACATCGCTACGAGCGTGGTGTTGATTTTGCACTACAAAAAGATGCTATGGAACGTGCGACTGCATTACTACTTGAGATTGTCGGCGGTGAAGCTGGCCCTGTAGTTGAAGCCGTAGCCACTGATAAATTACCAAAAGTGACAGAAGTGCGTTTACGCCGTGAGCGTTTAGACCGTGTAATTGGCCACCACATTGATGATGCAAAAGTGACTGACATCCTAACGCGTTTAGGTTTAGATGTGAAAATTGTTGAGGGTGTATGGAGCGCTGACGTACCGAGTTATCGCTTTGATATTCGTATTGAAGAAGATTTAATTGAAGAAGTTGCGCGTGTTTACGGCTATAACAGCATTCCTAACGTTGCACCAACTGCTAAATTAAAAATGACTAACCATGACGAGTCTCATGTTGCGGTAACTAAATTCCGCAATACACTTGTAACACGTGGTTACCAAGAAGCAATTACTTACAGCTTCGTTGATCCAAAAGCACAAGCAATTTTACATCCGCAAAGTGATGCGCTTGTATTACCACACCCAATTTCGGTTGAAATGTCAGCAATGCGTGTGAGCTTAATGCCGGGTCTATTAGCGTCACTAGTTTACAACCAAAACCGTCAGCAACCACGCGTACGTTTATTTGAGCATGGCCTTAAATTCTTACGTGAGGAAAATGCTGAAAACGGTGTAAACCAAGTTGCTGTCATTGGTGGTGTAATCTCTGGTCTTGCACACGGTGAACATTGGGTTCAAGAAAAGCGTAGCGTTGATTTCTATGACTTAAAAGGTGATGTTGAAGCACTTTTAGCAATTAGTAACGATTCATCACGTTTTGAGATAAAAGCAGAGCAGTCTGATGGCTTACACCCAGGCCAATCAGCCGTTATTTATGTTGATGGTAAAAAAGTAGGTTTTTTTGGTGCAGTGCACCCACAAGTGCAAAAGTCACTAGATATCAATAACACAGCATTTGTGTTTGAAATCGAAATGTCTGCACTAGAAAAAAGAAAATTACCAGAAGCAGTGGCAGTGTCGAAATTCCCGTCAAACCGCCGTGATATCGCGATTTTAGTGGAAGATCACGTAAAATCTGGCGATATTTTAAATGTCATAGAAAAAGTTGGCGGAAATCAATTGGTTGACCTAAACTTATTCGATGTGTATAAGGGCAAAGGTATTGAGCCAAATTATAAGAGTTTGGCGATTGCTCTAACACTGCAAGCGGTTGATAGAACGCTCGAAGAGAAAGATATCAATCAAGTAGTTGATAATGTGGTGGCCGCACTGGCCGAACAATTTAACGCATCGTTGAGGGACTAGATATGGCGCTTACTAAAGCCGACATAGCTGAACACCTATTTGAAAAACTCGGGATCAATAAAAAAGATGCCAAAGATTTAGTTGAAGCGTTTTTTGAAGAAATCCGCTCAGCGCTAGAAAAAGGCGAGCAGGTTAAGCTCTCTGGATTTGGTAACTTTGATCTTCGAGATAAAAAAGAACGTCCAGGCCGCAATCCGAAAACAGGTGAAGATATTCCTATTTCGGCGCGCCGAGTTGTGACTTTTAGACCAGGTCAGAAGCTAAAAACTCGTGTAGAAGTTGGCACAAGCAAAGCAAAATAAGAAAAGGCAGCGTTAGCTGCCTTTTTTATTTGTTTAAGTATTTTCTTGCGAGCTATCAAAAGCTAAAAACCGCGTGGTGATACGAAGCTTCCTTCTTGGATACTGTCGTAGGTTTTTTGTGCTAAATCATCTAAGCTGTCTAAGCTTTTACCTGCGGCAGCGAGTTGATGCTCAATAGGTAAAATATCGACATCTTCATACCCTGATAATTGTGCTACACGTGCAAAGGTGTAGGCATGCTTATACTTTTCATGTTTGTAGAATAAGCTCACGAGAGTAGGGTAGATCTCAGGGTTGGGTGTTGCACCTGCTTTATTTAGCTCTAGCGTTTTGTAAAGCAAATCAATGGTTTTTTCATCATCAAACTTCACGTAGTAGCTCGCTAAGAAAAACTGCATTTCGGCATCTTCAGTGACGCGTTTATCTTGTTTTTCTTCAAGGGCGAGTAACTTAGTTAATGCAGATTGGTCATTATTACGTGACCAATGGTAATACAACAAACCTGGGTGGTCAGTATTTTTGGTATCTTGAAAAATTCGCGTCATTTCTTTAATGCTCGTTAAATGGCCTTCAACGCGAGACGTGGTTTTTTCTTTTAGTTTTATATGCTCAATCTTGGCGGCAAGAGACACACATTGATCGTATTTCTCAAAATCCTTTAATAATTGGTATTTGTTCTCGTCTGTTGGTGACTTATATTCAACGTAACGTTGAATGATAACTTCGGCACGTTGCTCTTTACAGTGACTGTCTTTATTCAAATCACTACAGAAGCCAGGTGTTTCGTCGCACACTTTTGCCAGTGTAAGTGGATCTTCACAGCCTGCTAATGCCAATAAACCAAGCAACACACTTGCTCTTAATAACATTCCTTAACCTCAACTTAATTTGTACTACTTTATTCTAGCGCAATGATTTGTTCTGTAACAGTGGAGAATCGTTTGAGTTTAAATTAGAATACCCCTGCCTGAGATGTGTTGCTCTCAAATCACAGCACATTTTTTAAGGCTATCCGTTCAAAATTGTTTAATTAGGTAAAAAAAATGACCTCATCTCACGAGTTAGAATACACAAGCAGCTGGCAAGAACGTCAAGATTACGCAGAAAGTATGCAACCTATTATTGGTAGACTTTATCGTAATCGTGGTATCGAAATCGCTGTATATGGCCGTCCTCTCGTTAATGCCAGTACAATCGATATCATCAAAGCGCATAAAACAGTTGCTCAGTTTGAAGGTACAAAACTACGTTTACGTGAAAGCTTCCCTTTCTTAGAAGCAATTAGCAAAATGGACTTAAACTCTGCACGTATCGATATTGGTAAACTAGCGTATGGTTATTTGTTTAACGATGCTGCAAAAGGTCGTTCAGTTGAAGAGTACTTAACTGACGAACTCGCAGAAATCGCAAACTCAGAACGTAAAGAACCTCGTGATGTTGTGCTATACGGTTTTGGTCGTATCGGTCGTTTATTAGCACGTCTATTAATCGAAAAATCTGGCCCTTATGCAGACCTGCGTTTACGTGCAATCGTTGTACGTGGTGGTAAAGACGGCGACCTAGAGAAGCGTGCAAGCTTACTTCGTCGTGACTCTATCCATGGCCCATTTAATGGCTCTATTACAATTGATAAAGAGCGCAACGCAATTAAAGCTAACGGTAGCTACATTCAAGTTATCTACGCTAACTCACCAAGCGAAGTTGATTACACTGCTTACGGTATCGAAAATGCACTAGTTGTTGACAACACGGGTATCTGGAAAGACGAAGCAGGCCTTGGTCAGCACTTAGAAGCAAAAGGCGCGGCAAAAGTATTATTAACTGCACCAGCTAAAGGTAACATCAAAAACATCGTATACGGTGTAAACAACCAAGATATCAAACCTGAAGATAAAATTGTATGTGCGGCTAGCTGTACGACCAATGCTATTACGCCAACGTTAAAAGCGCTTAACGATAAGTTTGGTATCAAAAACGGTCACGTTGAAACTGTTCACTCATACACCAATGACCAAAACTTAATTGATAACTACCACAAAGCTGAACGTCGTGGCCGTGCTGCTGCACTTAACATGGTTATCACTTCAACAGGTGCTGCTAAAGCAGTTTCTAAAGCTTTACCAGAGCTTGAAGGTAAACTAACGGGTAACGCTATCCGTGTTCCTACACCAAACGTATCAATGGCTATCTTGAACTTAAACCTTGAAAAAGGTACAAACGTTGAAGAACTAAATGCTTTCTTACGTGAAACTGCACTTTACTCAGATCTTCGTGACCAAATCGATTACACAGCGTCTACTGAAATCGTATCTACTGACTTAGTGGGTAGTCGTTACGCAGGTGTTGTTGATTCACAAGCGACAATCGTAGATGACAACCGTGTTGTGCTTTACGTTTGGTACGATAATGAGTTTGGTTATAGCTGTCAGGTAGTACGCTGTATGCGTGATATGGCTGAAGTAACTTTCCCAAGTTTACCTCGCTAACACCTAAACTATACAGATTCAAGAAGCCAGCATTATGCTGGCTTTTTTAGTCGTGAAAGTTTTTGCAAATTTTCTGCATGTGATAGGCTGTTTAGGGTCTACACCATATTACTAACAAAACGTTCTAACTATAGAGCGTTGGCTTAATTCTTAACTAATAAGCGAGTAGCTAAGAATTATATTTAACCAATAGGTTTATAAAATGAAAATCACCAGCAATTTTGATAGTGGTAATATCAAGGTTATTGAAGCCGTTGATCCACTGAACATTCAATTAGAAATTAATAAAGACAATCAGTCTGATTTTTTCCAGTGGTTTCACTTTCGTCTTGAAACAACTGCGTTTCAAAACCATAAATTCCATATTAATAATCTAGAAAATTCAGCCTATCCTGATGGCTGGGAGGGTTATCACACGGTTGCATCATACGACCGTCAAACGTGGTTCCGTGTTCCGTCTGAGTACGCAAACGGCACACTATCATTTGAAGTTGAGCCTGAGTGTAGCAGTATGTATTTTGCTTACTTTGCACCTTACAGCTATGACCGTCACTTAGATTTACTTGCATGGGCACAAAGCCAGCATGCGTGTGAATTAGAAACATTAGGTGAAACACTTGATGGTCGTGACATGAGTGTATTACGTGTGGGTATTCCTAGTAGTGAGAAGAAGAAAATCTGGATCACGGCGCGTCAACACCCAGGCGAAACAATGGCAGAGTGGTATGTTGAAGGATTACTTCATAAATTACTTGATGATGAAGACCCACATGCAGCTGCGTTACTATCTAAAGCAGTATTCTACATCGTGCCAAATATGAACCCAGATGGCAGTGTGCGTGGTCACCTACGTACTAACGCTAAAGGTGTCAATTTGAACCGTGAATGGCAAACACCGAGCATGGAAAATAGCCCTGAAGTTTTCTTAGTGCTTAACAAAATGCGTGAAACGGGCCTTGATATGCACTTAGATATTCATGGTGACGAAGCAATTCCTTATAACTTTGTTGCGGGTAGTGAAGGTATCCCAGGCTACGATGATCGCTTAAAAGAGTTAGAAGATAGCTTTAAAGCTGCGCTTTTAACTGTGACGCCTGAGTTCCAAGACGAACATGGTTATCCAAAAGATGAGCCGGGCCAGGCTAACTTAACTGTCGGTTCTTCTGCTGTCGCGCATGAATTTAATGCATTAGCTTACACGGTAGAGATGCCATTTAAAGATAACGATGATTTACCAGATCCAGATTACGGCTGGTCAGATCGTCGCTCGTATCAATTTGGTCAAGATACGTTAGCGGCTATCGTTAACGTGGTTGATAAATTAAGATAACGAACCTTACGGGCATCAGCAAAACTGATGCCCGTAATTGTATCTGTAGACTGAAAAATGACGGTGTAGAGCAAGATGCATCGAATGTTAACTAGGTGGGTACATTTGTCATATTGAAAATTAACTGTTAACAAACTTGGTTGGTTTAAGTTAATATTCAATATGTTCAACTGAGAAGTACCAAAATCTCATTTTTTTATTTCTCACAGTCATAGTGTCGCGCATTCTCACAAGCTCACGCTGAGTATCGTAACTAACAATAAAAAATATAATCATAGAGGATATCCATGGAAGCTTTAGTAAGCGCCGTTAATGACATAATTTGGAGTAGTGCACTCATTTATTTATGTCTAGGTGCAGGTCTGTTTTATTCCGTTTTAACCCGATTCGCACAAGTTAGACATTTCAAAGAAATGTGTAAATTATTGCTAAGCTCAAATAATTCAGATACGGGTATTTCTTCATTTCAAGCGCTAGCTGTATCGTTATCTGGCCGTGTAGGTGTAGGTAATATTGCTGGGGTTGCTGCAGCAATTGGCTTTGGTGGTCCAGGTGCGATTTTCTGGATGTGGATTGTTGCGTTTTTAGGCGCAAGTACTGCGTATGCAGAGTCAACACTTGGTCAGATTTATAAATCAGAAGAAGACGGCCAATATCGTGGTGGTCCTGCATATTACTTCGACCGTTGCTTACAACAAAAGTGGCTAGCCGTATTATTCGCGGTATCAGCGATTATCGCCTGTGGTGTATTCCTTCCAGGCGTTCAAGCTAATGCGGTAGGTAATGCATTCACTCAAGTTTTCGGTGAAGGTACACTGGTTAGCACCAGTTTTGGTGAAGTAGGTAGCTTCAAGTTAGTAGCCCTTGCAATCATCTTAATTGTGCTGGCATTTATTATCTTTGGCGGTATTAAACGTATCGCAAACTTCACCCAAATTGTAGTGCCGTTTATGGCGTTAGGTTACATCGTGTTAGCTTTAATAGTGGTGTTCTTAAACCTAGATAAAGTACCGGGTATTTTCTCAATGATTTTATCTGATGCCTTCACAGCTCAAGCTGGCTTTGGCGCAGCAATTGGTTGGGGTGTTAAACGTGGTATTTACTCAAATGAGGCAGGTCAAGGTACCGGCCCACATGCAGCATCAGCTGCTGAAGTAGATCACCCAGCACAACAAGGCTTAGTACAAGCATTCTCTGTTTATGTTGATACTATCTTTGTATGTACAGCAACAGCGCTAATGATTCTAATCACTAAACAATACAACATTGTTGGTGAGTTACCTGCAGGTCAATTCATTGTTCAAAACGTTGATGCTGCAACTGAAGTAGGCTCTGCTGCTTTCACGCAAATGGCATTATTTAGTGTATTCGGTGGCTTTGGCGAAGCATTTGTTGGTATTGCTTTATTCTTCTTCGCATTTACCACAATTCTTGCTTATTACTATATTGCTGAAACCAATGTTGCTTATTTAAACCGTTATTTCAAAGGCAATATTCCGTTAGTTATCGTAAAGCTAGTTATTATGTTTATGGTAGCTTATGGGATGGTGAATAGCTCAGGCTATATCTGGAATATTGGTGATATAGGTGTTGGTTTAATGGCGTGGATCAATATTGTTGGTATCTTGGCTATTTTCTTTGTCGCTAAACCTGCTCTTAGCTGTTTACGTGATTATGAAGACCAAAAGAAAGCCGGTGGTGAAATCACTTTTGACCCAGTTAAATTAGGCATTAAAAATGCTACTTTCTGGGAAAAGCGTCTAGCTGAAAAGGCGAAACAGAAACAATAAATCAGGATTTTGAGTTTTTGTGATGGATTTAATTGTGCAGGTTTTCGAATCTTCACAAATGAATGAAATTCAAATAAGACATCGACTCATAAAACAAGTACAATAAAGGGCGCCTTAAGGCGCCTTTTTTATGCGTAGTATGGAGAAAGATATGGCGATTATTAGTTGCCCGCAGTGTGCAAAACCAATATCTGACAAACATAAACAATGCCCGCATTGTGAATGCCAAGTCACCGATCTAAGCAATGAGCAATTGCAGCAAATGCAAAAAGAAACGCGTATTCGTAGACAACAAAAGTTTATGAATCAGTCTTTCCTCGCACTGATTTTATTTTTAGGGGGCTTTTTCTGTTATTACTTTATGCACCCCGAAGCAAAGTCTCTTGAGTGGTATGCTTATACATCGGCAATGGCAGTCGGTTTTGTATGGTATCTCGTAAGTCGCATCTATTTAGTTGTTTTAAAAAAGAAAAAGTAACATGAATATTGATCATATCGTTAAAAATATCACCCCAGAAGTATTTGAACGTCTTCAGTATGGTGCCTCAACCGGAAAGTGGCCTGATGGCACGCCTTTGTCTGAAGAGCAAAAACAACAAACCGTTCAACTCGTGATGCTTTATCAAGCTAAAGTTTCGCAAAGCAATGAGCAGTTTACCATTGGCGCAAATGGTGAAATGGTGCAAAAGAGCAAAGCTCAATTGCAAAAAGAATTCGCATCAGAAAATGAAATAGCTAGGTTTAGTGAAAATGATCTTTAAACACCTGTTTACTCCAAAATGGAAGCACCCTAAAAATCAAGTTCGTTTAGCTGCGGTTGAACGTCTTGATACAGAGCGTGACCTTAGTATTTTAAATAGCATTGCTCTTGAAGACAGTTCTGCTGAGATCCGTAAAAAAGCCCTGAACAAAGTCAATGATATTGTTCTATGGTGGCAAGCATACAAACAAGATCAAGCACTTAAAGACGTTGCAGAGCAACATATAAACCAAGCGGTGTTAAACACTGATAGCAAACTAGATGCAAACATCAAAAATGAGTTTATTGAGCGTTATGCACCAGTAAAAACGCTTGAAAAACTAGCGTTTGCAGAAAAAGAAATTCAAGTTCGGGTTAAATTATTAAAACGCTTAGCAAATCCAAGTTTAATTGATAAAGCCTTTAAAGAAGGCCGCGAAGAACTGCAATTGCAACTTGTTGAGCTTGTCATTAGTCACCAACTTGCTAAATCATTACTTAAACATGCAAAAGGTGAAGCGTATTCACAGCTAGCCGCTTACCTTGAAAATGAACGCCTAGCAACCGAAATGCCTGCAAAAGTTGAAGCAGATACACGTGTAGTATTAGCAAAGCTGAATGCACTTCGTGATAAAAATGATTTTCAGTTGGTATCAATGCAACAAGCTGAGTTATTACAGCAGTGGCAAGCTATTGAATTAAAATGGTTAAGTGATGAGCAAGTAAGCACGCTTGATAAAAAGTATTCAGCGATTACGCAAAAGCTTGAGTCTCATATTGCACAACTAAGCAAAGAGCATGAAGCGGCGCAGCAAGCTTTAGCTGAGCAACAGCGTCAGGTCTTAGCATTAGCAAGCCTTGAAGCAATTGGTGAAGAAATTGAAAATGCATTGCAACTGGGTTTAGAAACGCCAGAACAAATTCAGCAAGACTGGCTTGAAGCTAAAGTTGCACAAGCAAAAGATGCGTTAACAGAGGCGAATCTACCTAATAACCAAAATGTTCGTTATGTAAAACAGCACTTAACAAATTTATTCAACCAAGTTGAAGAGTTACCGCAACTAGTTACTGCTATCGCTGAGTTTAAAGATGCATTTGATAAATTAAACACGGTTGCGACAACAGAAGAAGAAAGCGAGTTTGACGGCCTGAAACAGCAGTTTGAACAACAGCAAAAACTTGCACGTAAAAAGCTGGCAAGTATTCCTAATCGCTTACAAGGTCGCTTTAAAGCAAATTTAGCTGAAGCAGTAAATAGCTGGCAGCAAGCGATGGCACCGCTTACTAATAAGTTTGAGAAGAACCAACAAACAGCAAAGCGTAAAGCACGTGATGTAAAACGCTTAATTGACCAAGGGCGCTTTAATGTTGCATTTGGTGTGTTTAAAGGTTTTGAAGAGTTATACGCTACGCTAACAGAGTATTACAAGCAGCCATTAAATAGCCTAAAAGCTGATTTAGAAGCGCAATTAGCAGAAGCAAAAGATTGGCAAAAATATGCTTCAGCACCAAAGCGTGAAGCATTACTTGCTGAAGTAAATGAATTAGCCGCAACAGAATGTACAGACCCTAAACAACGCGCTGAGCAAGTTAAACAGCTGCGTCGTCGTTGGAATGAATTAGGCCGTTTAGACACTGATGCAGAGAAACAACAAGGTGAGTTATTCGATCAGCAAATAGAGTTGCTGTTTGCACCATGTCGTGAGTATTTTGCTGAGCAAGAGCAACAGCGAGAACAAGCTAAGGCACAGCGTCTTGATACAATCAAGCAAATGCAAGAGCTAACAGATCTTGATACGTCTTCTGACGAGTTCGATTGGAAGCAGTTTGAGAGTAAGTTCAATCGTACCGCTAAAGCTTGGCGCTCAGCAGGAAATGTTGATCCTAAAACGTATCGTGAACTACAAGCGCAATTCAAAGCTGCGCAATCACTAGTGCAAGCACAGCTAGCTGCCTTCCATAAAGCAAATGCTGAGCAAAAAGCAGCGCTGGTAGAGCAGGCAACACAGTTATCTCAAAGCGATGATTTAGCGTCTGCGTGCCAAGAACTCAAGGTATTGCAACAAACTTGGCAAACTATTGGCTTTGCAGGAATGAAAGCAGAAAATACCTTATGGCAGCAATTTAGACGTGTTAATGACGACACCTTTGCAAAGCGCAGCGCCGAGTTTGAACAGCAAAAGCAAGTACAGCAGCAAAATGATGAAGTTGCAGCAGCGCAGTTGAGTGAGCTTGAGTCAGCACTTGAAACAGTGGTGCATCTTGCACAGCTTAAAGATTTGACAGTGAAGCTGGCTGAACTTGAGTACTCAAAAGCATTATCAGCACGAGTGAGTCAGTTAGAGACAGCGATTAGTGCAAAAACAGCGCACATTAGCAAGCAAGCAGAGCAGTCTAAGTTAACGGCTTTATTTGCTGCTCTTGAGAGCGGCAGCGAACTTCCTTCGCAATTCCAAGCTGCATTAACGACAAACTTAAATGCTGCGCAGCTCTTAACTCGTATCGAAATTTTGGCAGGCGTTGAGTCAGCTGATAGTCAGTTACGTATGACAGAGCAAGTTGCGATGTTAGATGATAAACACCGTGGTGAACATGCAGATGTTTATTATTACTTAAAGCAATTACTTGCAGTCAGTAAGGGTTCAGTTTCAGCTGACACACTAGCAAGGCTTAAAACAATATTTGCAATTTAACGAATAAAACCGCTTTTTGAAGCGGTTTTTTTCCGTGTGTTTTTGAGGAAAACAATGAGAATTTTATTACTACTTACCTGTTTATTTTTAGGGGCATGTAAAAGTACAGATCAAGGAATGTCGGTGTACTCGTTTACTAATTCAGAAATTGAAGCAGCCCTTGCTAATCAATTACCAAAACTAAGTGAACAGATTAAGCTGATGGGCTTACCTGTTGATTTTGCTGTAAACGATCTGAGTGTCAATGTCGGCCCAGATAAGCGTGATGTGGTGGTTTTAGGGGCTGATTCTAGTGCTGTCATCAAAGCTTTCGCGCTTAAGTATCCAGTCCGCTTAAAGCTTCAAATCGAAGGTAGTCCATTTTATGACAGCGAGAAAAAAGCGGTCTTTTTACGAAATGTAAAACTGGTTGATACAACTTTAGATACAGCGGGTTTTAAGGGCAGCTTAAACTTATTAGATGATCAAGCAATGCAAGTGATTAACGGCTTTTTAGCGGTTAACCCTGTTTATAAATTAAATATGAACGACCCTAAAGTTGCACTACTGAGCAAATTGCCATTAGATATGAAAGT
>NZ_JAKEVN010000103.1:0-15475 GCF_022398505.1 Pseudoalteromonas sp. Isolate3
ATTAATAACACCGTAGAGCAGCTACCGAGTCACAGTCAATTTTTAGAAAAAGTACAAAATTAATTATGAAAAAAACACAGACATTTTTAGCGTTAACGACCGCATTTACACTTTTTAACTCGACAGCGAGTTTTGCACTTACCGCTTCACCAGAAAATTGGTGGGTTGGAATGCAAAACGATTCTTTGCAAGTAATGCTTTACGATAACAATATTGCTAATAAAGCGTGGCAAATGATGCCTTACAAGGGCGTTGAGTTTAAAGGGGTGACAACAACAAATAACCCGAACTACGCTTTTTTAGATTTAAACATCAGCGATAATACAAAGCCGGGAAAACTGACTTTTAAAGCTGAAGATGGCACAACCTTTACTTACCCATTAAATGCTCGAGATAAGCAAAGTGCCAACCGCGATGGCTTTACAAACAAAGATACGCTGTATTTAATCAATCCTGATCGCTTTGTAAATGGTGACCCAAGTAACGACAGCGTTGCAGGTATGCAGGAGGCTGCAAATCCGAGCTTCAAAGGAGGTCGTCATGGCGGTGATATTCAAGGTGTTATTAATAGCTTAGATTATCTTGAGGACTTAGGTGTAACGCAACTTTGGTTAACACCTGTGCTTGAAAATGACATGCCAAGTTACTCTTATCATGGTTATGCTATTACTGACTTCTACAAGGTTGATCCGCGTATGGGCAGTAATGCGCTTTATAAAACCTTATCAGCAGAAGCGAAAGAGCATGGTATCGGCTTAGTGATGGACATGGTACTTAACCACTTTGGTTCATCGCATCAGTGGATGGCTGACATGCCAACAGTAGATTGGGTTAACTTTGATGGCAAGTTTGAAAACGGTAAAAATGCCACAAGCCACGCCAGACAAACAATTCAAGACCCTCATGCCAGCCAATACGATAAACGTCAATTTAATGATGGGTGGTTTGTTGAGTCGATGCCTGATTTAAATCAGCGCCAGCCGTTACTCTCAACTTATTTGATTCAAAATGCCATTTGGTGGATTGAATACGCCAACTTAAGCGGCATTCGTGTTGATACCTATTCATACTCAGATAAAGCGTTTTTAGCCGATTGGACTAAAGCGATTATGACCGAGTATCCAAACTTTAATATTGTTGGCGAAGAGTGGACAACCAACCCGGCAATTGCATCTTATTGGCAGCGCGGCAAAGTCAATCAAGATGGATATACCTCTGATTTACCAAGTGTGATGGACTTTTCATTACAAGAGGCGTTGATCCAAGCACTTAACGAAGAAGAAAGCTGGAATACAGGTTGGATAAAAGTGTATCAATCGCTGGCGAATGACTTTTTATATGCTGATACAGATAACATTTTAGTGTTTGCTGATAACCATGACATGAGCCGTGTTTACACTGAGCTTGGTCAAGACCTTGCAAAAACTAAATTAGCCATGACGCTGCTGTTAACAACTCGCGGTATTCCACAAATCTATTACGGTACAGAGCTTTTGCTTGATAACACGCCAAGTAATGACCACGGTGATATTCGCATTGACTTCCCTGGTGGATTTACGGGTCAAAAAACAAATGCATTCACAGGCAAAGGCCTTTCAACTGATCAGCAAGAGATGTTAAGTACCATTAAAAAACTGCTTAAGCTGCGCCAAGAAAAACCAGCGCTAAGTGAAGGTCGTTTAATGCATTTTTCACCAAAGCAAGGCGTTTACAGCTATGTTAGAGAGCATAATGGCCAAACTGTATTGGTCGTTCTTAACAAAAACCAACAAGCTATTGATTGGGATTTAAGCTACATGCAAGAAGTGCTGAAAGGCAATAATAAAGGACGCGATTTAATCAGCGAAAAACGCGTTGAACTTGCAGCGCCAATCCGCTTAAAAGCTATGCAAGCACGCTTAATCGAGCTTGAATAATTGCAACTAATAGGCTGAATACGTATGCATTTACTGTCCGTATGCAGCCCTTAACATTAGTATGAACTGATATTTACAGAAAAATGAAGTAATGATGACAACATACAAACTAACTGCGTTAGTAGTGGCTTCGGTTTTAGGTTTAACTGCCTGTGGTAACGATGCGCCAGTACAGCAGAACACGCAAAAGCAGCAATCAGAATCGAGCCAAGCAGCTATCTCTAAGCCTGTGGTTTATCAAGTATTCACTCGATTATTTGGTAATACAAATACCACCAATAAACCGTGGGGTACATTAGAAGAAAATGGGGTAGGTAAATTCGCTGATTTTAATGATGCTGCATTACAAGGCATTAAAGAGCTAGGTACAACACATGTTTGGTACACAGGTGTACCGCGTCATGCTTTAGTAACTGACTATACCGAATACGGTTTGTCACAAGATGACCCTGATGTTGTAAAAGGCCGTGCAGGCTCACCTTATGCAGTGAAAGACTATTACGATGTTAATCCTGATTTAGCAATTAACCCTGAGCGCCGCTTAGAAGAGTTCGAAGAGCTAATCAATCGTACTCATGAGCACGGTATGAAAGTTGTTATTGATATTGTGCCAAACCACGTAGCGCGTAACTATGAGTCGGTCGCAAAGCCTGAAGGTGTTAAAGATTTTGGTGCTGAAGATGACATGACGAAAACTTATGCTCGCGATAATAACTTTTACTATGTAACAGGGCGGTCATTTCAAGTTCCTACCAGCGATAGCTACCAAGTGTTAGGTGGTAACCCGCATCCTCTAGCAGATAATCAGTTTGCTGAAACACCAGCAAAATGGACGGGTAATGGGGCACGTGCAGCTAAACCTGACATCAATGATTGGTACGAAACAGTTAAAATTAATTACGGCGTGAAACCAGATGGCAGCTACGATTTCCCGACGCTACCTGCTGATTACGCTGATAAAGATTACCGTGCGCACTACGCATTTTGGCAAGATAAAGAGCTACCAAATAGCTGGTATAAATTCCGCGATATCGCGCTTTATTGGTTAGATAAAGGTGTCGATGGTTTTCGTTATGATATGGCAGAGATGGTGCCTGTTGAGTTCTGGAGCTTTTTAAATTCATCAATCAAGATGCAAAAAAGCGATGCTTTTATTTTGGCTGAGGTTTATAACCCAACGCTTTACCGCCCATATATCCAGCAAGGTAAGATGGATTACCTTTACGACAAAGTCGGTTTTTACGACACAGTTAAAGCTGTGATGCAAGGCAAGCAATCAGCGGATACTATTTTCGATATCCAAAGCCAAGTGGCTGATATTGAAGAGCACATGCTGCACTTTTTAGAAAACCATGATGAGCAACGTATTGCTAGCCCAGATTTCGCGGGCAGCAGTGAAAAAGGTAAGCCGGCTATGGTGGTTTCTACATTAATGTCGCGTTCGCCAACATTACTTTATTTTGGTCAAGCTGTCGGTGAAGATGGCTCTGAAGATGGTGGCTTTGGCGACCCAACCCGCACAAGTATCTTCGATTACATGGGTGTACCTGCGCATCAAGCGTGGATGAATAATGGTAAATTCGATGGTGGTGCGCTTTCAAAGCAGCAAGCTGATCTACGCGCTTACTACACTAAGTTAATGTCGTTAAACACGCTTCCTGCCATTGTTGGTGGTGACATGCAAGCGGTTGAATTGACGGGTTCAGAGCAAGTCATTGCCTTTACGCGTAAGCTTGGCCAACAACTGGTGCTTGTAGTAAGTAACTTTTCAGAGAACCCACAAAATGTTGAGCTTAACCTTAACCAAGCGTTGTTACCTAAGCTTAACCACAGTGATTTAACGTTAACTGATAACCTAGAAAATCATGCCGACATTGTGATTTCTGAGGCAACAACGAATGGGCCAATTCAATTACAAATGAATGGTTTAAGCAGTGCAGTATTTACTCTAAAGGCTGATTATGACTAATAACAAACCAACGCTAAGCTTTTGGCAAATATGGAATATGTGTTTTGGATTCTTAGGGATCCAATTTGGCTTTGCATTACAAAACGGTAATGTGAGCCGTATATTTCAAACCTTAGGTGCCAATGTTGATGACATTCCAATCCTTTGGGTTGCAGCGCCGCTTACAGGTCTTATTGTACAACCGATCATCGGTTATTGGAGCGATAAAACTTGGAATAAGTTAGGTCGCCGTCGTCCGTTCTTTTTTTATGGGGCTATTCTAACAACGTTATCGTTATTCATTATGCCTAACTCACCAAGCCTTTGGATTGCAGCGGGTATGCTATGGATCATGGATGCGTCAATTAACGTGACCATGGAGCCATTCCGTGCACTTGTTAGTGATAACCTGCCTAAAAAGCAACGTGCAACTGGTTATGCAATGCAAAGCTTCTTCATTGGTATCGGTGCGGTTGTCGCGTCGGCATTACCTTGGATGATGACTAACTGGTTCGATATTGCCAATACAGCACCAGCTGGACAAATCCCAGATTCTGTAAAATTTTCGTTTTACTTTGGTGCAGTAGTTTTAATTATTGCAGTGTTTTGGACTGTGTTTACCACTAAAGAATATTCCCCAGAAGAGCTAGAAAGTTTTCATGAGCAAGAGCAAAGCAATGACTCGAGCGATGTTCAAAGCGATGTGAATTTTAACAAAGGGGCTGCAATTTTTACGGTTCTTGGCCTTGTCGTTCTTGGAATTGTTACAGGTCTATCTCTTGAAAAAGAGCTTTATTTGCTTGCTGGTGGTTTGATTAGTTTTGGTGTTATTCAATTTATAGCCGGTGCTCTAAAAGCTAAAAATGCAACCAGTGGTGGCTTTTATCAAGTTGTGAATGATGTATTCACTATGCCAGAAACAATGAAACAATTGGCTTGGGTACAATTTTTTAGCTGGTTCTCATTGTTTGCAATGTGGATTTATACCACCTCGGCGGTAACAAGTTTCCACTATGGCAGCAGTGATACAAGCTCACTTGCATACAACAATGGTGCGGATTGGGTTGGTGTGTTATTTGCCGCTTACAATGGCTTTGCTGCCATTGCAGCACTGTGTATTCCGATTGTCGTTAAAAAAGTGGGACTAAAAATGGCCCATGCTATCAACCTAGTGTTAGGTGCATTAGGGCTGGTCAGCTTTATTGTTATTAAAGATCCAAGTTTACTGATCTGGCCAATGATTGGGGTCGGTTTTGCTTGGGCGTCAATTCTCTCTTTACCATACGCAATGTTAAGTACCTCAGTACCAAGTAAGAAAATGGGTGTGTACATGGGTATCTTTAACTTCTTTATTGTTATCCCGCAGCTTTTAGCGGCAAGCGTATTAGGCCTAATTTTACGCCACCTTTTTGATAATCAACCGATTTATGCGTTAGTGCTAGGTGCAGTGTCATTCGTACTAGCAGCGGTCGCCGTACTGCGCGTTAAGCAACAATAATAAGGACACACAATGAAAAAATTTAATCTAATTACAGCAAGCTTTTTAGCATTAGGTTTAACAGCTTGTAGTTCAGAACAATCAGCAAATATAGCGGTAGACCAAGTTTCTGCACCGGGTGCACCGGGTGTTGAGCCTTTTTGGGCATATTCTGGTAAAACAGGTATTGGTACCTCTTATGAGCAATACCAAGACGGTCACTATAGCGACGCAGCTGCTACCGGCAAAGTATCAAAAGTTTGGTTTTCAATTGCTAAAGGCATGATCACAGAAACCATGTTTGGTTTAATTCACCAAGCACAAATCAAAGATATGCAATTTGTTGTCGTTGGTAAAGATTTTACCGTAACAGAGAACGATGATCTGGATGTAAGCATTGATTATTTATATAAAGATGACGCAGGTCGCCCATTATCGCTTGCGTACAAAGTAGTAAGTAAAGACAAGCAAGGTCGTTTCACCTTAGAAAAACATATCTTTACAGATCCTAACGGGCAAACACTGTTTGTTCGTAGTGTATTTAATACAGACCTTGAAGATGTGAAAGCCTACGTTAATGTGAATCCTTATATCGATAACAATGGCTTAGATGATTTTGCAAAAGTGACTGACAAGGGTCTAGTTGCTTGGCAAGATGATAACTTTTTATCTTTACAAGCCGCTCAACCATTCAAACAAGCAAGCGTTGGCTTTACGGGTGTAAGTGATGGCTTAAAAGAGTTGAGAGCATCGCAATCATTACCAACTACTTACCAAAATACCGGTGATAAGTCGGGTAATGTAAGCTTACTTGCAGAGCTGGGCGAAGTATCAAAAAACACCACCTTTGATTTAGCTTTAAGCTTTGGTAAATCTGAAGCTGCAAGCCTCAAAGAAGGTCAAGCAAGTTTAAACCAAGGCTATCAAAAAGTGCTTGCTGCATATAACGGTGAAGGTGCTGCCATTGGTTGGCAAGACTACTTAACAAGCCTTGAACCTTTGAGCACATTAACTAACAGCACTGCTGATAATGGTAAGCTGCTCTATACCAGTGCTATGGTGTTAAAAGCGCAAGAAGATAAAACTCATGCAGGTGCTTTAATTGCGTCACTTTCTAACCCTTGGGGTGAAACGGTTTCGGCTAAAACAGGTTCTACCGGTTATAAAGCGGTTTGGGTTCGTGATTTCTATCAAGTTGCAATGGCATTTATGGCCATGGGTGATGCACGTACTGCTAAAACGGCGTTTGAGTATCTAGAAAAAGTACAAGTAACAGATAACACACCAGGCAATGGTGGTGACACTGGCTGGTTCTTACAAAAGACACATGTTGATGGTGAACTTGAGTGGGTAGGTGTACAGCTTGACCAAACAGCAATGCCAATTATGTTAGCTTGGAAACTTCATCAAGCAGGCGTACTTAGCGATCAAGAGCTGACAGATTGGTATGGCAAAATGTTAAAACCAGCTGCTGATTTCTTGGTTGATGGTGGCCTTGCCAAAATTCTTTGGAACGACACGCAAATTACACCTCCAGCAACGCAACAAGAGCGCTGGGAAGAACAAAATGGTTTTTCCCCATCAACAACAGCTGCGGTTGTTGCAGGTCTAGTGACAGCTGCTGATATTGCTAAAAAAGCAGGTGACACTAAAAATGCAGAGCGTTACCTAGCAACGGCTAAAACCTACAACAGTGAAATTGAAAGCACGATGTTTACGACTCAAGGTAACCTTAAGTCTGAAAACAGCGATGGTGAATATTTCATTCGTATCGGTCAAGACAAAGATCCAAACTCATCAACTACACTTAACGCCAATAACGGTCGTGAAGGCTTTGACAAAAAGCAAATCCTTGATGGTGGTTTCTTAGAGCTTGTACGCTATGGTGTACGTGATGCACTTGCTCCGAGCATTGTAAAAACATTACCAGAGTATGATGACGAAACTTTAGTTGATAACCTTCAAGTACGCTATACCTTTAACTTTGCTGATGGTTCGGGCTCATTCCCAGGCTACCGCCGCTATGGTAACGATGGTTACGGTGAAGACCAAATGACAGGTAACAACTACGCTGAAGGTGGTAACAACACCCCTGGTCAACGTGGTCGTGTATGGCCGTTTTTCACAGGTGAGCGTGGTCACTATGAAATCGCTGCGGCAAACGCAACCAATAGCCTAGATGCGATGAAGCAACAAGCGATTAAAGACACCTACGTAAAAGGAATGGAAGCTTTTGCCAATGAAGGCATGATGTTACCTGAACAAGTTTGGGATGGCGTAGGTAACAATAAAGCTGGTTATCAGCTAGGTGAGGGCACAAACTCGGCAACACCGCTTGCTTGGACTCACGCTGAATACATCAAGTTACTTCGTTCAGTGAGCGATAAACAAGTATGGGATCATTACCCAGTTGTTGAAGATGCATTGAAGTAAGTTTTACTAACGCATTGACACAAAAGCCACAGCACTTGCTGTGGCTTTTGTTTTTAAAGTTGCCTGCCTCTAAGTAGCGAACAAATCACTGCGTTGTTAATGATGGAAGCTATAAAAGAATTGCTTATCCAAATGATGATGTACCTGTTACTATTGGCATGTGTCCTGATGTCATAATTCGCAGTTATAGGACACTTGGAATCGATTTACAAGTACGCGTTAATGAAGGTATGCGTGATAACTTTACTTTATATCCATCAAGAAGAATATGAGGTCTAACAAAGTCGGATTCAAATATTGATCACCTTCGTGTCCCTTACTTACAGCATTTCTTTCAACGACATGTGCAGAGCCTGACTTTAAGTGAAGACGTTAGTAATTATAAAAGGAGAGATATTGTAACTTGGATACTATCTGGCAACTTACCCCATGTTGGAATAGTGACAGCTGAACTATAAGGAGTTACAACAAGGCCACTCATAGTAACGATATGGCCTAATCACTTAGATATGTTACTTAATTACAAAATGACAGGACATTAACGTTATAAACCTAAAACCCTAGCATTTGCATTGGGCTTCAATTACTTACCATTTTAATATACATTTAAGTTATCTTTGAACCTGTACTAGGTAAACCTGAATTTAGCATAAAAAGGAATTAATATGAAAACTGCTAGATGGTTCGTTGCCAGCTTTTTACTGCTCTTTACGACGACTGTTTTTGCTTCAAAGGAAGTTGTGATTGAGAAGTCTGATAAATTTACTGCACTGTCAAAAGGCTTTAAGGTAAGTGTTAGAACTGGCCCTACAAAAAACGCTAAAATTTATGACTTTTCGACAAAGAAAATAACCATCGCTGATGAGCATGGTGCACCTTTTCAACGTTACTATTTGCAACTTGTCAAAGCCAATAAAGAGTGGGCTAAAGAAATAGTTACGTTTGACGACAAAACGAATGTAATTGACTTAAATGCACTACTTTTTGGTCAATTGATAGATACTTCGGAATTGAAAAAATTAGACTCTGCGCATGCTTTTTCTTTCTATAATCGCCTTGAACGTATTCTCTCGGAAGAATATGGCACATTTGAACAGGTGTACAGAGATGGTCTTGCTGACTATCTAAGTTATATGTCGATAGAGGCCGGTTTTGATAATTACATAGCGAGAACAGGTATAGCGGGTGATAAACTCATACAAGCACTTAAAAAAGTAAATATGCCGCCTTTGGTTGAACACCAACAATTAATTACTGAGTTTATTAAAGCTGTAAATCAAAAAGACAAAACGTGGTTGTTGGCCCAACAACAACCTAATTCCTCACAAAGAGCCTCAGGGATTTATGCGCGCGGTTTAAACGTACTTTTTGAGTACTTTGACAGAATCGGTAACCCTACAAAGTTTAATATTATACGAGAAACGCAAGGCCGTTCTTTTGACCTTAATTCGAATAAATACTTTATTATTGAATTGCTTGAACATAAAGGCCAACGAGAAAAAGTAGAGATGGAGTTTATGTTTGTAGACACTTATGGTGGCCGCTTTATTGCTGAGTATGATATTACAGGCGTGCATTTTCGCTAAGTTAACATTTAAGTGTCGCGAAAAAGTAAAGCCGCACGTTGTGAAAACGTGCGGCTCGGATATTCCTTCGTTACAGCCCCGCTTTTTTCGCGCGAGCAGCGTGTAGCTTTTTGTAACTTTCGATTAAACGAAGGTGCCTATCTAAACCTTCAAGCTTCATGCTGGTTTCTGTTAAGCCATAAAACATCACATCGCCATTAATTGAGCCAACTACAGCATCCATGGTTTCTTGACCAAACATACGAGTGAAGCTGTGAATGTAATCTTCAATCTCAAGGTCATCGCTTAGTGCTACTTCTAACGTTGCGTGCATTGCCTGGTAGAATAGGCCACGTTCAACAATGGTATTGTCATTATATTGTAAGAAAGCTTCAACCAGCTCCATTGCCGCTTCTAAATCACCGAGTGCTAAATAAATAAGCAGTTTTAGCTCAAGAATCGTTAACTGACCCCACACTGTGTTTTCATCAAACTCAATGCCGATTAAGGTGATGATATCAATGTAGTTATCTAGTTCACTTTGTTCTAGGCGTTCAACTAAATCGGCAAGTTGATCTTCTGATAAACGGTGTAGGTTTAAGATATCTTCGCGGAAGTTCAGTGCTTTATTGGTATTGTCCCAGATTAAGTCTTCTACAGGATAAACTTCTGAGTAATCGGGCACCAAAATGCGGCAAGCAGTACCAAGGTCTGAGAACTCAGCAATGTAAGCTTCTTTACCTAAGCTTTCTAAAATTCCGAATAAGCTCGCTGTTTCTTCTTCATTGCTGCCAGAGAAATCCCATTCAACAAAATCATAATCGTGTTTAGCGCTGAAGAAACGCCATGAGATCACGCCCGTTGAGTCAATAAAGTGCTCTACAAAGTTTTCAGGCTCAGAAACCGCCATGCTATTGAACGTTGGCTTAGGTACATCGTTTAAGCCTTCAAAGCTTCTGCCTTGTAATAACTCAGTTAAACTGCGCTCTAACGCAACTTCAAAGCTTGGGTGCGCACCAAAAGAGGCAAATACCCCTCCTGTTTTAGGGTTCATGAGTGTTACGCACATCACTGGGAACTGACCACCTAGCGAGGCATCTTTTACTACAACAGGGAAACCTTGTTCTTCAAGACCATTAATACCCGCAACAATACCTGGATATTTATTTAATACTTCCTGTGGTACGTCTGGTAAAACAATTTCTTGTTCAATGATTTGACGCTTAACGGCACGCTCGAAAATTTCAGATAAGCATTGTACTTTTGCCTCGGCAAAATTGTTACCTGCGCTCATACCATTACTTAAGAATAAGTTTTCGATCAGGTTTGAAGGAAAGTAAACAGTTTCACCGTCTGAATGGCGAACATAAGGAATAGAGCAAATACCACGATCTTTATTACCAGAGTTGGTATCGATTAGGTGTGAGCCACAAAGTTCACCATCTGGATTATAAATTTCACGGGTGTAATTATCTAAAATACCCTCTGGTAGCGAGTCACCGTCAGTTAGTGCAAACCACTTTTCATTTGGGTAATGTACGAACTCGCTATTGGCAATGTCTTCGCCTAAAAACTGATCGTTATAGAAGAAGTTACAGTTTAAGCGCTCAATAAATTCACCTAAAGCTGAGCATAACGCGCTTTCTTTGGTCGCACCTTTACCATTGGTAAAACACATTGGCGAAGCAGCGTCACGGATATGTAAAGACCACACATTTGGCACAATATTACGCCAAGAAGAGATTTCGATTTTCATCCCTAACTCTTCAAGGATGGACGTCATATTTGCGATGGTTTCTTCAAGCGGTAAATCTTTACCTAAAATAAATGTGTTGCTGTCATCACCTGGTTTTGCCATCAGCATTGCTTGCGCATCAGCTTCAATGCTTTCAACAGTATCGATTTTAAATTCAGGGCCGGTTTGAATAACACGTTTTACTGTACAGCGTTCAACAGAGCGTAAAATACCCGTGCGGTCTTTCTCAGAAAGGCTTTCTGGTAATTCAACCTGAATTTGGAAAATTTGGTTATAGCGGTCTTCTGGGTCAACGATATTGTTTTGTGCAACACGAATACCATCTGTCGGGATATCGCGTGAATTACAATACACTTTAATAAAGTAAGCCGCACACAATGCAGATGAAGCTAAGAAGTAATCGAATGGACTTGGTGCAGTGCCATCACCCTTATAGCGTATAGGTTGGTCTGCAATGACAGAGAAATCATCAAACTTAGCTTCAAGCCTGAGGTTGTCGAGAAAATTAACTTTAATTTCCATTAAAAAATTCCACCTTTGTGCGCGTTGCTATCTAAGCTTTGTGTGCCAGATAAGCGTTTTCATCATAATAGGTGTAATTATCTGCTTTTTCGAAGTAATAGTCTTGGGTAAATCGAAAAAAAACTAATTTTAATGCAATAAGTTTCTGGTTGGGAAGGGAGTAGGCGATAACAAAGCTGTTATCGCTAAAAATTAAACACTCGAACCACGAATAATTAACCGTGGTGGTAAAAGGGTATTCTCTACATCTTCACCCCGAATGAGTTTGAGCAGGTTATCTACCAACATTTGTCCGGCGAGGGTAGTGTCTTGTTGAACAGTGGTAAGTGGTGGGTTTACAAAGCTGGCAACCGCAATGTTATCAAAACCAACAACATGTACATCATCAGGGACCTTGATTTTTGCTTCTTTTAACGCGCGAATAGCACCAATAGCAATCAAGTCGCTGGCCGCAAATAATGAGTTAAAACGAATGTTATTTGCTATGAGGGAACGAGTCGCGTGATAGCCAGATTCTTCTGTTGAAATAGCATTAGCCATCTTACGCTCGTTTAAAGCCACGCCTTTGGCTAAGAATGCATCTTTAAAACCTTGGTAGCGAGCAAAAAACTCAGGGCTATGATCAGAGGCATCACCAATAAATGCACAATCAGTTCTTCCGGTTGCGAGTAAATGCTCAGCAGCTAATTTACCACCGCCGTAGTTATCACAGCTGACGGTTAAATCTGGGCGGTTATCTACGCTTGCCCCCCAACATACAAATTTAGTGTTTTGGTCAATTAAGGTTTTAAACTTAGGCTGATAATCGAGGTAATCACCATAACCAAGCAAAATTAGGCCATCTGCACGGTGGCTGTCTTCGTAATCAGCTTGCCAATCAGAGCTGCTAGACTGAAACGATACGAGTAAATCGTAGCCTTCTTTTGCACAGGCTCTTGTAATACTGCCTAGCATTGCTAAGAAGAAAGGATTTATTTGTGATTCATCCGAGGTTGGATCTTCAAATAATAAAAGTGCCAGGGTGCTACTTTGTTGTGTTCTTAAGTTACTGGCATTTTTATCAACTTTATAGTTGAGCTGCTTTGCTACCTCGTGAACACGTCGACGCGTTTCTTCGTTGACCAAAGGGCTATTTCGCAGCGCGCGAGACACGGTTGACTGTGACACACCCGCATAATGTGCAATGTCAAATGATGTCGCCTTACCTTTCATATGGTTACCAAATAACAGAAGAAGTATTTCCATTTTCGGCTATTTAATATTTTTTTCAAGCTATTTGTGACAAGCGGCGTGTGTGTGATTGTTCTGTACACAGCTAGGCATTTTTTATGCGTATATATATGCTTTTTCGATACTTAATACGCAGGTTTTCTTAATAAATACGTATGCATGCACAAATAATGAAAATTTTTATTGATCCCAATCTGACACCGGTGTCATAATGTCACTGTTTTATCATTTTGTTGTCAAAACGTATTTGGCTGCCCATTCAATTGGGCAGCATTTTTTTAATACAAAAGATAGCTTCCTTGAGGCAATGACCCAAAGTTTAGCAGACACAATGGCTTTGCCATTGAAAACTAGAAAAATAAGCGGCAACTAGCTTAGACAAATAGAGAAAACAACATGAACACACAGACAACGACAGAATTCGCTCCTATTCTTGTTGCCGATATTGGCGGCACTAACGCTCGTTTCGCTTTAATCACTGACTTTAATGCACAAACTAACCAGTTTGTTATCGAGCATAATTTAACATTCCCAAGTGCTGACTTTGGCTCTTTAGAAAGTGCAATTACTCAGTATTTCAGCCAAATTTCATTTCCAAAGCCAAATCGTGCATGTTTAGCGGTAGCGGGCCCGATTAAAGCAGGTCAAGTACATTTAACAAACCTTGGCTGGCACTTTAATGTTGCGGACTTAAAAGCTGAATTCGCATTTGAGCAACTTGAAGTAATCAACGATTTTGCTGCATTTGCTTATGCGGCTCCTTATTTAGATGATTCACAAAATATGGCCGTTAAAGCAGGCCAAGCTGATGAAAATGCTAATATTGCCGTAATGGGACCTGGTACAGGTTTTGGTGCTGCGTGTTTAGTTCGAACATCTCAAGGCAGCGCTGTTCTTAGCTGCGAGGCAGGCCATATTACTCTTGCAGCAGTAACTGAATTAGACCGGTTGCTAATTACTGAACTTAAAAAGCAATTAAATCATGTGTCTGTAGAGACTGTGTTCTCAGGTCCTGGTATAGCGCATTTATATCGTGCTATGGCTGCAGTAAAAGGCGTTGAAGCTAAGAATTTAGATGCAGCACAAATCAGTGAGTTGGCAACTACAGGTCAATGTGAAGTGTGTGATGCAACGCTAAATCAATTTTGTGATTGGATTGGTAGCGTAGCAGGGGATTTAGCCCTGACATTTGGCGCATTAGGTGGCGTATTTATTGGTGGTGGTATTTTACCTCGCATGCAACAACGTCTATTATCTAGTCGATTTGTTGAACGTTTTGCAGACAAAGGCATAATGTCGCAATATACTTCACAGATCCCTGTTACGCTTGTAACACAAGACAACATTCCATTCATTGGTGCTGCTGCGTGTATACATGTTAAAAGTAACGCGTAATTAGCAGTTGGATGTAGAGCGGATGAAGAAAGTAACCATCAACAGTGTCGCCAGCTATGCCGGTGTATCGAAAAAAACAGTATCTCGCGTTCTCAACAACGAGCCAAACGTGAGTGATGCAACGCGCGAAAAAGTACTTAAAGTATTTAAAGAGCTTGATTACACGCCAAACCCAATTGCACGAGGTTTGGCACAAAACCGTAGTTTTATTATTGGTTGCTTATACGATAATCCTAGTAAAAGCTATATTACCCGTGTCCAAACTGGTGCCTTAGCTGCCTGTCATGAGCTTAATTACAACTTATTGATCCATCCTTGTGAGTTACGTGGCGACGAATTAATTAGTAATATTGAGCAGTTGATTCAAACCTCGCGTTTAGACGGTATTGTACTGACCCCTCCATTTTCAGATTTTCCTGAACTTGTAAGCTTTTTAAAATCGAAAAAGATCCCGTATGCTCGCGTCGCATCAGCGGTACTTGAAGACGACTCTATTTCTGTAAGAAGTAATGATGAGCAGGGAGCTTTTGAAATAACTGAGCATCTTATTAAGCTTGGTCATAAAGAAATCGCTTTCATTAAAGGTCACCCTGATCACAGTGCTACAGAGCAACGTTTTAAAGGTTACCGAAGAGCACTTGCTTCAAACGGCATTGAGTTTGATGAGCGCTTAGTTGAAGAAGGTAACTTCAGTTATCACTCAGGTGTTGACAGTGCCCGTACTATTCTAGATTTAAATCCTCGGCCAACGGCGGTATTTGCTTCAAATGATTACATGGCAGCAGCGGTGTTAAAACTTGCTACGCAAATGCAGTTAAGAGTGCCAGATGATATTTCTATCGCTGGATTTGATAACGCTCCAATTGCTCGTCATATCTGGCCAGGGTTAACTACCATTGCTCAACCAGTTGAAGAAATGACTCAGCAAGCAGTCAAGCAATTGATTACTCATATTAGTGACCCACAAGAGTCGCCTTATCAAGTAACCCTTGAAGCAAAACTCATTACTCGTGAGTCGACAGCTGCAATTAAATAAATTTCATCTTGTTTTTTCACAGTAGCCCGAGAATGAGTGACGCGTTCTCGGGCTTTTTTATTTCAGATGGGAAAAATGGATAACAACACTTTAACTCATTGTTTTAAAATAGAACTAACTACAAACTTAGGCTAGAGGGTACGCCTTTGATAGTAGTACTTCATATGAATTCTGCTCATATTCTACTAAAATAAAGT